>CAZUWC010000008.1:5649-15975 GCA_964623935.1 uncultured Halobacteriales archaeon | reverse complement strand
TGAGAAACGGCCGCTCGGGCACTGTCAACGGGAGTAAAAAGGGCCATTTTTATATTGCAGAAACGTGACCACCTGAGTATGCCACGGGATACTGGCAACAGGCGCGTGTACAGACTCGACCGGCGAGACGTGATCAAGGGCGTCGGGGCCGCCGGAATGATCGGCCTCGCCGGCTGTGGTGGTAGTAGCGGGGGCGATGGGGGACTCCAGGTCGACCTGAGTATCGAAGACACACAGACCGACCCGAACGCCGGCACCGCGGCGGCGAACTCACTGATCGACGCGGGCGTGCCGTTCGTCTGTGGGTCCGCCTCCTCGGGCGTGAACGTGCCCGTCTCTCAGCAGGTGTTCATCCCGAACGAGGTGGTGGGCTGTTCGCCGTCCTCGACGGCGCTGTCGGTGACGAACCTCGAGGACAACGACTACATCTTCCGGACTGCACCGTCGGACACCCTCCAGGGCCGCGTGATGGCCCAGGTCGCCTCGGATCGTCTCGGCGGCAGCACGACTGCGACGCTGTTCGTCAACAACGACTACGGCCAGCAACTCTCGAACCGCTACAGCAACGTCTTCGCCGACACCTTCGGCGGAACTGCCCAGGCCCAGGTCGCGTTCAACCAGGGCGAGTCCTCCTACACGTCGGTCATCCAGGAGGCCCTCGCCGACGGCCCGGACGTGCTGACCATCATCGGCTATCCGGAAGACGGCGCACAGATCTTCCGGGACTACTACAGCGCCAGCGACGGCAGCGAGGACATCATCGTGCCGGACGGCCTGCGCGACGGCGCCCTGCCGGGCCAGGTCGGCAACGACATGGACAACGTCCTCGGGACTGCACCCGCCGCAGGTGGGCCAAACCAGGAAGCGTTCAACGGGGCCTACGAGGACGAGTACGGCGAGGCGCCGGGCGTGTTCACCTCCCAGTCGTTCGACTCGGTCGCGATCGGGATTCTGGCGAACGCTGCGGCCGGTGAGAACGACGGGACCGCGATCCGTGACCAGATGCGCAATATTGCCAACCCCGACGGGACCGAGGTCGGTCCCCAGAACTTCGTCGAGGGCGTCGAGATGGCCGCCGGCGGCGAGAATATCAACTACCAGGGCGCCTCCTCGGCGACGAACTTCAACGAGGCCGGCGACCCCGCCTCGGCGGCGTACTCCATCTGGGAGTTCGCGGGCGCGGACAGCGAGGAGACGCCACAGCTGGACAAGCAGAGTTTCGAGGGTGCCAGCCCCGAGGGTGCCGGCCCCTCGGCCGACGAGATTCCCGGCGGGACGTCCCGTACCCCCATGCGAATCGGCATCCTCCTGCCCGAGACGGGGAACCTCGCCTCGGTTGGCGGCCCGATGATCCAGGCCGCAGAACTACCGGCCAAGCTGTGGAACAACCGGTAACGTAGCGGCCACGCGACCCGGATTTTTTCGCCGTCAACCGCCCAGGAAGTCCTGGCGGACTTTCTGGTCGTTGAGTAGTGTCCCGCCAGCGTCCTCGTAGCGGTTCTGCCCGTTGACCAGGACGTACCCCCGGTCACACCGGCGCAGGGCCTCCTTGGCGTTCTGTTCGACCATCAGGATGGCGGTGCCGTCGTCGTTGATGCGGTCGATCCGGTCGAACATGTCGTCGACGAGGTCCGGTGCCAGTCCGGCCGAGGGCTCGTCGAGCAGGAGCAGTTCGGGTTCCAGCATCAGCGCCCGCCCCATCGCCACCATCTGCTGTTGCCCGCCGGAGAGGTTGCCCGCCTTCTGGTCGTTTCGCTCCCGGAGGATGGGGAACCGGTCGTAGACGGCCTCCATCGCCTCCGTGGGCACCTCCTCGAGGATGTACGCGCCCATCTCCAGGTTCTCCTCGACGGTCAGGCCGCCGAAGACGTTCTCGTTTTGGGGCACGTAGCCGACCCCGACGGTGATGATCTCCTCGGGGGGCAACTCGGTGATGTCCTCGTCCTCGAAGTAGACGGTCCCGCCCATGTGTGTCGTCAGCCCGAACACCGACTTCATCACCGTCGACTTCCCGGCACCGTTCGGGCCGACGACCGTGATGTACTCGCCCTCCCGGACGTCCACGTCGACCTCCGAGAGGATCTGCAGGTCGCCATAGCCCGCATCGAGGTTCCGCACCTTCAGGAGACTGTCCCCCCACGTGTCGATGGTCGTCTCGGCGTGGACGCCCCCCGGCGCCTCGGCGTCACTCATACATCTCCCCCCAGGTACGCCTCGATGACTGCCTCGTTCGACCGGATGTCCGCTGGCGATCCCTCGGTGAGCACCTTCCCCTGGTGCATCACGATGATGTGCTCGCAGTGTTGCATTATCAGGTCCATGTCGTGTTCGACGACGAGGAACGTGTACCCCTCCGCCTGGAGGTCGTGGATGTGTTCGAGCAATCGTTCTTCGAGCGACGGATTGACGCCGGCGAAGGGTTCATCGAGCAGGAGCATCTCCGGGTCGGTCAACAGCGCCCGCGCGAGTTCCAGCAGCTTCCGCTGGCCACCCGAGAGGTTCTTGGCGTACTCGTCTGCGAGGTGGTCGATCTCGAAAAAGTCGAGCGTCTCCCAGCACCGTTCCCGGATCGTTCTTTCCTGTTCGACGACCTCGTTGCGCACGAACGGCAGCAGTGACCGCCACAGTGCCTCGCCGCGCTGGCCCTTGGGTGCGAGCATCAGGTTCTCCAGGACGGTCATCTCTCCGAGTTCGCGGGCGATCTGGAAGGTCCGGACGAGTCCCTTGTTGGCGACGGCGTGGGGCGCGAGGCCGGTGATGTCCTCGCCCTCGAAGTAGACGGTCCCTGCGGTCGGTTCGTAGATGCCGGTCACGCAGTTGAACGTCGTCGACTTCCCGGCGCCGTTGGGACCGATGAGGCCGGTGATGGTTCCGGACTCGACGGCGAAAGAGGCCCCGTCGACTGCCACGATTCCGCCGAAGGTCTTCCGGAGGTCCTCGACGCGCAGGGAGACCTCCCCCCGTTCGTCCGGGCCGGACTCCCCCTCGAGGGCTCGCGATTCGTCCCCCGTTTCCGACCCCGCCGGGTCCGCCTCCACTTCGGTATCACTCATCCGCGTCACCCCCGGTGTCCGGCCGACCGCCGTCCGCGGCCGTGCCCTGGCTCGCTGGCGGTCGGGTCAGTGAGACGCTTGCGGCCTCCTCTTTCCGGTGGCCGAGCATCCCCTGTGGCCTGTTGTGCATCAGCCAGATGAGGACCAGTCCCATGAACACGAGCTGGAGTTGCCGGACGTTGTCGATGACGTAGAACAGGAAGGGCGTGAGCGTCAGTTGGTCGACGATGGGGCCGACCGCTCCCGCGAACCCCGACGGCGCTTGGACCGCGATTGCGCTCTCGACCAGGTTCTGGAGGTACCGCGGCCCCTGGAAGAGGACTGCCGCGAAGACCGCCCCGCCCATGACGCTGCCCGTGTTCGAGCCGGCACCGCCGATGATCAGCGCAATCCAGATGAAAAACGTCAGCCGCGGCCGGAACGTGTTGGGCGTGATCGCGCCCGACTGCATGTACCAGAGGACGCCGCCCAGTCCCATCAGCGCACAGCCGACCATGAACGCCTTCGTCTTGACGACGTTGGTATCCTTCCCGAGGGCCTTCGTCGCGTCCTCGTCTTCCCTGATCGCCTTCAGGACGCGCCCGAACGGCGACCGACCGATCCGGGTGAGCGCCACGAAGTAGATTGCCACAACGACGAGCATCAAGGCGCCGTACAGCATGCTGTTGACGACGGCGTCGGCGTTGCCCCCGATCACCGGTGTCGCCAGCGCGACCAGCGCGTCCTGGAGGACGTTCAGCCGGGTGACGTCCAGAAACGACTGCAGGGGGTTGAACGGCAGGATCAGCCCCGACCCGCCGCCCAGACCGATCGTCCGGTCGCCGAGCTGGAACTCCTGGAAGGTCCGCGAGAGGAGCGTGAAGCGGACGATCTCGCTGAACGCGATGGTGACGATTGCGAGGTAGTCCGCGCGCAAGCGCAACGCGGGCAGGGCGACCAGCAGGCCCAGCACTGCAGCCGCGACCATGGCAGCGAGCACCCCCACCCACAGCGGCGCACCGAGGCCGCCGATCTGGCTGGCCGTCTCTGCTGGCGGCTTCGAGACGACCGCCATCGTGTAGATGCCGATGGCCATGAAGCCGACGATGCCGATGTTGAACAGGCCCGTGTACCCCCAGTGGAGGTTCAGCGCCAGCGCCATGATCCCAAAGACCCCGATGTAGAAGGTCAGCGTCGCGATGGAGTTGATCTGGCCCCTGATCTCGAACCCGATGACCAGCCCGAGTGCGATGTACACCGCGTAGATGGCCGCGAGCAACGCGAGGACCTTCACCGGGTCCCGCTCCCAGAGGCGGGCCGCGAGTCCGCGCCAGTCTGTCGTCTCGCTCGTGGTGTCGCTCATGCTGTCGAGGTCCCCCCGAAGATGCCCTCCGGCTTGACGATGAGGATGACGATCATCACCACGAACGCGGCCGCGCGGCCGAAGGCGCTGGGGATCCAGATCGGCGCCATGCTGAACGTGATCCCGATGACCAGCCCGCCGGTGATGGCCCCGTAGATGGAGCCGATCCCGCCGAGAATGACCGCCGCGAACACCAAAAGCAGGAGGAGCCAGCCGTCGAAGAAACCGAGCGTCCCCTTCCAGAGGACGAACATGTAGCCCGCGACGCCAGTGAGGCCGCCGCCCAGAATCCAGGTGTACCTGACCACTCGCTCGGTGGGAATGCCAGTCACGCGGGCAAGGTCCTCGTTGTCGGACATCGCGCGCATCGCCTTCCCGAGTTTGGTGTTCTGCAAGAGCAGGTGGATACCGGCCATCAGCGCGCCCGCGACGACGAACAGCGCGACGTCGTGGGTACCGATCTCGATGGCGCCGTCCGGCACACCGATCGACAGCGAGGGTTGCTCGGCGGTGACGCCCCGCTTGGAGCCGCCGAACACGAACAGGATGAGATACCGCAGGACGAAGGCGACGCCGATGCTGGTGATCAGCAGTGCGATCCCGGAGCGGTCCCTGATGGGTTTGAAGACGTACCGATCGACCAGCAGCGTCAGCCCGATTGTCGCGACCCCCGCCACGATCACCCCGGCGAGGACCGCCACGGGAGCCGTCACCACGCCCACGCCCAGAGCCCCGCCGAACACCGACCCCCCTGTCCCGACTAGGAGGAGTGCCCCGAGACTCGCCTCGGACCCGAACTTGCCGGCGATCAGGTAGGAGACGGCCATCCCGGAGAAGGCGCCGCTGGTGAGATAGTCGCCGTGTGCGAAGTTCGCGAAGTTCAGGATGCTGTATGTCAGCGAGAGCCCGATTCCCGCCAGGCCGATGACCATGCCGCGCATGATCCCGGCCTTGAGCACGAGTCCGAACCGTGCGATATCCAACTCGCCGGTGGCCAACTGCCGGATCAGGTCAACTACCAGAATGACGACTGCCAGTCCGATTGCGAACCCCACTGGGTTGGACTGGAACAGCGCACGCCCGCGCTCGTACGAGTCGCTTACGCCCATGGACGGACGTCACACTGACTCGGATTAAACTCTTCGCTGCCGCGAACCTTTACATGTCCCGACAGTCGCCACACAGGAGTTGCCCGTTGAACGCCGCCAAATCGCGGGTGAAGGTGCCACAGACCTCACAGATGCCCTGGTCCTCGAAGGTGTCCTCGGCCTCGGTCTCGGCCTCGACGGCCATGGCGGTGCCGGGCCCCGATTCGACGGGCGCCTCGCCCATGCCCCGTGCCGGTTCGTGGGTCCGCGTGGTCAGCAGGTCGTGTTCCGTGATGAGGCCCAGCGGCTCGCCGCCGTTGGTGACCACGAGCCGGCGGGCCTCCCAGCCCGACATCCGGTCGGCCGCCGCCTCCAGGGACGCGTCCGGCCCGATGGTGGGGATGCTCTCGGTCATCGCGTCGGCCACCGTCGCCTCGTCGGGCTCCGGCCCCTCGACCAGCAGTGCGAGGACGTCCCGCTCGGTCAGCACGCCGACGGGGTCGCTGCCCCGCACCACCACGGCCGTCTCTGCGCCCTCCCGGAGGAGCAACTCCACCGTCTCGAGCAGGTCGTCGGACTCGCTCACCCCTACGTACTCCCTGTCCATCACTTCCCGCACCGTCACGTCCGCGTTCATGTGTGAGCGTATAGCACACGGCAGCAAAAAGGTACCTGCAGTACGCTTAAGACGGTCGCGGCCGTACAAACACATTCCGCCGCCGTTCGCGCGGGATTCCTCGCCGTCCGGGCCCCGGGCAGCAGGTCACTCGACCGTGACGCTTTTCGCCAGGTTCCGTGGCTTGTCGATCGACCGTCCCAGCCGGGCGGCGACGTGATACGAGACGAGCTGGAGCTGGACGTTCGCCAGGACGCTCGCGGCCCGGGGGTGGGTGTCGGGGACCTCCAGGACGTGGTCGGCGTAGCGTTCCACGTCACTCTTGCCGTCGGTCACCGCGACGACGGGGGCGTTGCGCGCCTCGACCTCCTTGACGTTCCCGATGGTCTTGCGGGCCAGCTCCCCGTCGCCGGTCAC
Source organism: uncultured Halobacteriales archaeon (assembly GCA_964623935.1). GTDB lineage: Archaea > Halobacteriota > Halobacteria > Halobacteriales > Haloarculaceae > SW-9-67-25. The sequence goes on along the minus strand of CAZUWC010000008.1, from coordinate 9,459 downwards.
GACGGCGAAGACGGGCGTGTTCTCGGTCACCAGCGCCAGCGGCCCGTGTTTCAGCTCCCCGGCGGCAAAGCCCTCCGCGTGCTTGTAGGTAATCTCCTTCATCTTCAGGGCGCCCTCCAGGGCCACCGGGTAGTGGAGCCCACGGCCGATGAAGAAGTACGCCGAGGCGGCCTCGTAGGTCTCCGCGACGGCGGCCGCCGTGGAGTCGTCGAGCAGCGCCTGGACGTCCCCGGGCAGGTCCCGGAGTGCGGGGACGATCTCGCGGGCGCCCCCGCCGGCCGTCGCCAGCACCAGGAGGTTCAGGGCGGCCAGTTGCGACGCGAACGTCTTCGTCGCCGCGACGCCGATTTCGGGGCCGGCACGGATGTAGAAGGCGTGGTCACACTCCCGGGCGGCCGTCGAGCCGACCGTGTTCGTGACGGCCATCGTCCGCGCGCCGCGGCGGTCGGCCTCCCGGAGCGCCGAGAGCGTGTCCGCCGTCTCGCCGCTCTGTGTGACGCCGATCACCAGGGCGTCGCCGATGGGCGGGACGCCGGTGGCGTACTCGCTGGCGAGGAACGCCTGGGCGGGCACGCCCGCCTCGCGGAACAACTGTGCGCCGTACAGCGCCGCGTGGTAGGAGGTCCCACAGGCGACGAACTGGACGCCCGTCGGCGAGAGGTCCCCCAGGTCACCGACGTCGACGGTCCCGCGGAGTTCGTCGACGCGGCCCCGCAGACACTGCCGGAGGGCACGGGGTTGCTCGTGGATTTCCTTGAGCATGTAGTGGTCGTAGCCGCTCTTGCCCGTCTCCTCGGGGTCCCAGTCGACCGTGTCGACTGTCTTGTCGATTACGTTCCCGTCGGCGTCGGTCACCGTCCAGTCGCCGTCCAGCCGCGCGAACTCGCCGTCGTCGAGGTAGACGACACGGTCGGTGTGGTCGCGGAAGGCGGGGACGTCGCTGGCGAGGTACACCGCGTCGTCGCCGATTCCGAGCACCAGCGGCGAGTCGTTGCGCGCGGCGAAGATGGTCTCCTCGCCGGCGACGACGGCCGCGATGGCGTAACTGCCCTCCAGGCGCGAGATGGCCGTCCTGAAGGCTGCCTCGGGGTCCTGGCCGGCCGCGAGGGCGTCCTCAATGAGGTGGGGCACCACCTCGGTGTCGGTGTCGCTGGTGAAGGCGTGTCCCGCCGTCGAGAGTTCGTCACGGACCGACTGGTAGTTCTCGATGATGCCGTTGTGGACGACCGCCACCTCGCCCGCACAGTCCAGGTGGGGGTGTGCGTTGGCGTCGGTCGGCGGGCCGTGCGTGCTCCAGCGCGTGTGCCCGACGCCGACCTCGCCGCCCAGCGTGCGGTCCTCGAGTGCCGACCGGAGGTCCTCGATCTCGCCGGCACACTTGCAGATGTCGACGGCTCCGTCGTCACCGTCTTGGGTGAGCGCGACGCCCGCCGAGTCGTAGCCGCGGTACTCCAGTTTCGAGAGCCCGTGGACGAGCGTCTCGAGGGTGCCCTCGCCACAGCCGACACAGCCGATGATCCCGCACATCAGCGCACCACCTCCGCGCCCTCCTGGACGGTGCCGCTGACGTGTGCGCCCGTCCCGACGCGGGCGTTCGGGCCGACGAGCGCCCCCGGCGCGAAACTCACGTCGCCCCCGACGCGTGCCCGGTCGGCGACGACCGCACCGAGTCGCTGGTCCTCGAAGACGGTCGACCCGACGCGGACGTCCGCCGGGCCCCCAGGAACGGTACATGCGGCCCCGAGGTGGACGTCCCCGCCCAGCACCGCGTCACGGAGCGTCGACCCGGCGTCGATCCGGGCGTCCGTGTCGACCACCGAGCGCTCGACGGTCGCGTTCGGCCCGACGGTGACGTTGCGCCCGAGCGCGACCGTCGGCCCGACCACGGCGCCCGGGCCGACCTCGCAGTCCGCGCCGACGACGACCGGCCCGCGCAGCGTCGCATCCGCGTGGACCGTGGCATCCTCGTGAACCCAGACGCGGTCCCGTCGTGGTGGTTCGGCCACCCGGCCCCGGGCGAGTGCCTCCTCGGCCATCTCCAGCAGGTCCCACGGGTAGGTGGCGTCCACCCAGAGCCCGCCGATGTGGACCCCTCGCACGCGCCCGGAGTCGATCAGCCGCGAGATGGTGTCGGTCAGCGCGAGTTCGCCTGCCTCGCGGGGTGTGTCGTCGATCGCCTCGAAGATGGTCGGCGAGAACGCGTAGATGCCCGCGTTGATGAGGCGGTACTCGCCGGTATCGGGCTTCTCGACGAGGTCGACGACTTCGCGGTCGTGGAGGGTCACGGCGCCGTACTGTCGTGTCTCGGGGTGTTCCAGCACGGCCATCGCGGCGTCGGCCGATCCGTCCTCGAAGTCGTCGATGACGGCCCGGACGGAATCGGCCTCGATGACGCGGTCGCCGTTGACCACGAGCGAGGGGCCCTCGACGGCCTCCCGGGCCTGGAGGAGGGCGTGGCCGCTGCCCAGTTGCTTGCCCTGGACGACGTACTCCAGGGTGACGTCCCGGTATGTGGGTCCGAAGTACTCCTGGACGCGCTCGCGCCGGTAGCCCACCACGAGGACGATGTGGCGGACGCCCGCGTCGACGAGTGCGTCGAGGACGTGTTCCAGAATGGGGCGGTTCGCCGCTGGCAACATCGGCTTGGGTCGGTTGCGCGTCAGCGGGCGCAACCGCGTCCCCTCGCCGGCCGCGAGGACGACCGCTGTCTGGACGCTCATACGCCCCCGTCGTGACCTGTCGGTTTCAACTTTCTGGGACGCGCAATCCTCGCGCGCTCTCTCTCGCCGCCTCGTCCCGAGCACGACCGCCCCGTCTTTATTGTGGCACTCGCCGTATGGGCCCCATGCTCTGCCGGGAACCCGGAGGCCCGACCGCACCGCCAGCGACCCGTCGCCCTGCTGTCTGTCGGTCGGGAGGGACGTAGCCGTGGACACGAGCAGGCAACTCTACGAGTCCGACGCGGCGGGCTGGCAGCGCGGCCTCTACGAGAGCATCCAGGAGACGTTCCGCGCGCCGATAATCAACTGGATCTTCCGGACGACCGTGGCCAACCACCCCGGGTTCGTCCGATACCTCTGGGGGCAGGTCGCCCCGGTCTTCCGGACCGAGGCGTTCGCCCGCTACACGTTCGACTACCGCGACGCCGTCCTGGGTGCCGTCGAGGAGCAGATGCCGGTGCCGACCTACCGGCGCGAGACGCTCGGCGTGCGGCCCGCCGAGTACCACCAGCTCCGGGGCCAGCTCGCGACCTTCGACGTGGTCGGCCCGCGGCTTGCGGTCCTGTTCGCGCTCGTCGACCGCTCGATGACCGGCGGCGCGGTCGGAACCGACGTCCCCGACGACCCGGCAACGCTGGCGCCCTTTCCCGACCACGTCGACCGGGACCGCGGCCTATCGCCGACGATGGCCGCCTTCGACGAGACGCCCGAGAACCTCGCCGACACCGTCCCGGAGATACGAACGTTCCACGACATCGAGGAGGGACTGCCGAGCATCTACCGGTGTCTCGTCCAGTGGCCCGCCTACCTGGAGACCGTCTGGGCCGACACCGCCCCGCTCCGCGAGCCGGGCGCGTTCGAGCCGGTCTCGGGGGCTGCTCGCGCCGAGGTGACGGCGTTCGTCGAGTCGACCCCCTTCCAGCCGCGCCTCTCGCCCGACGCGCTCCGGTCGGCGGGTTTCGAGACCGGCGTCATCGAGGACGTGGCGGACCTGTTCGCCGAATTCAACGGCACCATCGCGGACACGGTGCTCCCCGTGTTGCCGATCTACGCGGCGACCGTCGACGCCGAGGGACGGCGGCAGGCCTGA
>CAZUWC010000008.1:0-5549 GCA_964623935.1 uncultured Halobacteriales archaeon | reverse complement strand
ACTCCTCGCTCATCGCCTCGCTGGCCATGTTGCGCCCCTGGGCGTTGAGCGTCACCTCGGTCCGCTCGCGGACCTTGTCGACCGCGCCGACCTCGATCAGTCGGTGGTAGATCTCCTCGACTTCCTCGACGTCGATGCCCACGAAGTCGGCCATCTCGAAGGGCGAGACCCCCGAGTACAGCGCCATCAGGACCTGCTGTTCGGTCTCCGAGAGTTCGTGGTCGCCCCCGCGGTTCTCGATGACCTTCCCCAGGAGTGACGCCAGGGCGCGGGCGTGCCACTCGTTGCCCGAGAAGTGCGTCTCCACGCTCCGGTCGTCGCTGTCGGTGTGTTCGACTTTGACGACCGCCCGCCGGTCGCCGGCGACCTCCCGGTCTGTGGTCCCGATGGTGCCGACGTTCCCGAGTTCGAAGGAGACGGTCTCGCCCCCGGGCAGCCCGAGGACGACAGTGTCCTCCCGGAGACGAAACTGACACTTCGACCACGAGGCGTCCTCCTGGACGACGCCGCCGACGACCGCGGGGTGTCTGACGAGGATCACCTCGTCCTGGAGGGCGGCCCGGCAGTACTCCGACTCGAAGTCCTCGACGTCCCGGACGTCCACGAGGATGACGTTGTCGCCGATCTCCAGCGGTGTCGCGTCGCCGCCGGTGTCGCCGGGCAGTTCCTCGCCGTCGTCGGGGACCCGGATCTTGGCGTGGGGGACGGCCTGCTTGCCGCCGTTGGTCGCGAGGACGAGCCGCTCGCTGGTCAACACCACGCGGCAGGACTGCCAGTCGCCCTCGACGGGCTGGCCGTCCCTGACGGCGTACCGGTAGTCTCCCGCGGTGTCGACGAGCCGCTGCTCTCCCTCGCTCATGCCGGTTCGTCGGGAGATAGCGGCCCGAACCTATATAAGCTGACGACCGCCCGGCAGGTCACCGGTGGGCGAGCGTCGGACGCCCGTCTGACGGGATTTTAAGCGGGTGTGTCCGTGCGTACCACACAAGGTGTTCACGGTGTCACGGTCGAGCACGGCAACCCCCGAGGAGGAGACTGGTCCGGAAGTGGCCGACCGCGCGGCCGAATCCGAGTTCGTGTGGGCGAGCGTCGAGGACACGGCCGAGGCGGAGGAGACGGGACTCAGAGACCGCGTCGACGCGCTGGAGGCCGAACTGGCGCGGGTGCGCGACCAGCGCGACCGCCTCGCCGCGAAGGCGGCCCGCGTGTCGGAACTGGAACGCCAGGTCGAGCGACTCAGAAACGAGAAGCAGACGCTGATCCGAGCCCGCAAGGAGAGTCCACAGTTGGTCCCCCGCGAACAGACCGTGGACGGGGGACAGCGACGGCGCGAACCACCCGACGCCAGACAGCGCCGCCGGGAACGACGGCTCTGGACCTACCTGAAACGGCAGCTGTTCTAGTAGACGGCGTACAGCATGAGGTAGACGACCAGCCCCAGCGCGAACGAGACCAGCCACAGCGACGCGGCGACGCGTCCGACGCGGGGGTGTTGCGTCTCCGGGAGTTCCGCGACGTCGTGGGTGAGCGCCACCAGGAGAGCGTAGTACAGCAACGGGATGCAGACGATGGCCAGCAGGATGTGGACCGCGAGCGTGGGCAGGTAGACGAACCGGTAGACCGGGTCGGGCCCCGGGAACGGCGTCGGTCCCACGAGCGAGACGCGGTAGAGGTAGAGGACCAGAAAGGTGACGAACAGCGCGAGGCTGGCGAGCATCGCCGCCCGGTGGCGGCGGACGTCGCCCCGGCGGATGCTGACGACGCCGTAGGTGATGGTCCCGATTGCGGCGAGGCTGACGACTGCGTTGACGTGGGGGACGGCCGCGACGAGGGGCCCCACGCGAGGGAGAGTCCCCGCGGGCACGACACCGCCGACGGCGGAGAACACGAGCGCCAGCGAGAGAACCGAGAGGACGGCCGTGAGTTCGCGCACCCGCTCGCGTGCCTGCCGTTCCATGTCGGTCTCTCGGGGCGCTCCCACAAAGGGGGTTTCGTTCCGGGAGGCCAGGATCGCGGGCGGTCGACCTGCAAAGTAAGGACAGCGATCCGTCCGACGCGAACCTACTTGCCGCCGGCGCGAGTACCCCGGGTGTGCGACTGGCGCTGACCGGACACGGGACACCCGGGGTCGAGTTCGCCCGGAACGAGTTCACGGGCGCCGTCGGTGACTCGGTTACCGTCCTGCCCATCGTGGTCGCGGTTGCCGTCCTGACGGACCTCTCGCTTGGGATGATGCTCGTCTGGTTCGGCGTCTTCCAGGTCGTCTGGGGGCTCTACTACGGGGTGCCCATCTCCGTCGAGCCGATGAAGGCGCTGGCCGCGCTCCTCCTGGCTGGCACCATCACCACCGGCGAATTCCTGCTTGCCGGGGTCCTCCTGGCGGTCGTGCTGGTCGCGACGGCCGCCACGGGAACGCTCGACCGGATCCGGACGTACATCGGCGACCCCGTGGTCCGGGGCGTCCAGTTCGGCGTCGCGCTGGTCCTGCTGGAGACGGGGCTGTCCCTGGGGCTGGCGGACCGCTGGCTGGCGGGACTCGCCGTCGTCGTCGCGCTGGCGGTCATCGCGACCGGCCACTGGAATCTGAGTGCCGTCGTCGTCCTCGTCGTCGGCGGCGGCGTCGCACTCCTCGAGACGGGGGTCCCCGCACCCGCCGTGCCCGAGGTGAGCGGTGTCGGGATGCTGTGGCCGCCGGCGGTCACGCTCGGGACGGTCGAGGCGACGGTCAGCCAGTTGGCGATGACCGTCGGGAACGCGGCGCTCGCGGCGTCGGTGTTGCTCGCCGACTACTTCGACCGCGATGTCTCGCCGGACGAACTCGCGGCGAGTATGGGAGTGATGAACCTCGTGGCCCTCCCGTTCGGGGCGATGCCGATGTGTCACGGGAGCGGCGGCATCGCCGGCAAGTACGCCTTCGGGGCACGGACTGCGGGCGCGAACGTCATCCTCGGAATCGGCTACGTCGGCGTCGGCCTGGCGGCCGTGGGGCTGGTCGCAGCCTACCCGACCGCGATGCTCGGCGTGATTCTGGTGCTCGTCGCGCTGCAACTGGGATGGACCAGCCTCGAGGAGACAGACCGACCGCTGCTGACCGCCGCCGTCGGCGCAGTCGGCCTCGTCGTGAACCTCGCGGTGGCGTTGCTGGCCGGCGTCGTCGTCTGGCAGGTCCTCACTCGCCGGCGGGACGAGCACGACGGGAGATGATACTGCCGGCTATAACTACGTGGAGATATTCGACCCACCGTGGGGTCGAAATTGCTCACGTGCTTATATCCGGCAGTATGAGGTGACCGGTACCGTCTCGGGACAGTCTCACCGCTCTACGTATCCGATCCGACACTCCGGACACAGGTCCCCATCACGTAACGTCGTCCGGTCTCGCCATTCGACGTCACAGTTCCGGCAACGGAGCCCGTCACCATCGGTCCCGGTTTCGGCCTCAGAGGTGGTCCAGACGGCTGTTCCGACGGCACCGTCGTGAGTGGGTGTCTGGTCCGTCGATTCCGTGGGGCCGTCGGACGTTCCCTGCACCGGGTCTGTCGACGAGCCCGAGAGAATTATTGCGTCGTCCTCGACGGAGGCGGTCCCAGCTCCATCGGCCACCGCCTGTCTCGTGTCGTCCGCCCCCTCCCTCGCCGGCGAGTCGGTCCCGGCCTCTGCCGAAACGACCGTCTCGGTGCCGGCAGCATCTGCCGCTGGCACGTCCGCAGTCTCGACCTCCGCCGGACCGGTCGTGTCGGCCTCAGACCCCACTCCCGAGGACTGCTCGCCATCAGTCGCGTCCGGGGTGGGTTCTTCCGGTACCAGTATCTGTTCGTTCCGGTACATTTCCTCGCGGTCGCCACAGCGCCGACACACGTGATACTCGCGGCACACCAGCACCGTTCCCTCCGGACGCTCTACCTCCCGTTGTTCGAACTCCGTGCTGTCACGGACGTGACCCACGATCGCACAGTGGAGGCTCATGTGTCGACATCAGTCCGTGTCCGTATAAATGTCAGTACGGCGTCAGACGCCCGTCAGACACGACCGACAGTGCGGGGACGGAGACCGCAGTGTCAGTGGAAAGTCCGCCCGACGCGGTCGTCCTCGACCTCGGCCTCGCGCTTGTCGAAGCGCTGTTCGATCTCCTCGTAGCGTTCGCGGGTGTCCGCGTCGACGCTCGGGGAGACTTCCTCCATGGCCTGCTCGAAGTGCTCGTCGGTCACGCGGACGTTGCCCACGCTCTCGCCGATGTCGTCGGGGTCGACACGCGAGATGAACTCCCGGGTGGCGGCCATCGAAGCCTCGCGGCAGACTGCCTCGATGTCCGCGCCGACGTAGCCCTCCGTGCGGGCGGCCAGGTCCTCGATGTCCACCCCGTCGGCCAGGGGCTTGTTCCGGGTGTGGACCGCGAAGATCTTCCGCCGGGCGGCCTCGTCGGGGACGGGCACGTGGACGTGCCTGTCCAGGCGTCCGGGCCGCAGCAGTGCGGGGTCGATGAGATCCGGGCGGTTGGTGGTGGCGATGACGACCACGTCTTCGAGGTCCTCGATGCCGTCCAGTTCGGTCAACAGTTGGGAGACGACGCGCTCGCCGACGCCCGAACCGCCTGAGCGCTGGCCGCGTTCGCCAGCGATGGAGTCGATCTCGTCGAAGAACACGACGGTCGGCGCGTTCGCGCGGGCCTTCTCGAAGATCTCGCGGACGCCCTTCTCCGACTCCCCGACGTACTTGTTGAGCAACTCCGGTCCCTTGATGGAGATGAAGTTGCTCTGTGACTCGTTGGCGATGGCCTTCGCCAGCAGGGTCTTCCCGGTGCCGGGCGGGCCGTACATCAGCACGCCCTTGGCGGCCTGCATGTCCATCTCCTCGAAGACCTCCGGGTACTCCAGGGGCCACTGGATGGCCTCGCGGAGGCGTTCCTTGGTTCCCCCGAGGCCGCCCACGTCCGCCCAGGTGACGTCGGGCACCTCGACGAACACCTCGCGCAGCGCGGAGGGCTCGATGCCCTTCAGCGCGGCCTTGAAGTCGTCCTCGGTGACCTGGAGGCGTTCGAGCGTCTCGGCGTCGATCTCGTCCTCCTCGAGGTCCAGTTCGGGCCGGATTCGCCGGAGGGCGTTCATCGCGGCCTCCTTCGCGAGCTGTTCGATGTCCGCGCCCACGAAGCCGTGGGTGTTCTCGGCGTACTCGTCCAGGTCGACCGTCTCCGAGAGGGGCATCCCGCGGGTGTGGACCTGCAAAATCTCCTTGCGTCCTCCCTTGTCCGGGACGCCGACCTCGATCTCGCGGTCGAAGCGACCGCCACGCCGCAGGGCAGGATCGAGCGCGTCCACGCGGTTGGTCGCGCCGATGACGATGACCTCGCCCCGTTCCTCCAGACCGTCCATCAGGGAGAGCAACTGGGCGACCACGCGGCGTTCGACGTCGCCGCTCGTCTCGCCACGTTCGGGCGCGATGGAATCGATCTCGTCGATGAAGACCACGGCGGGGGCGTTCTCCTCGGCCTCCTCGAAGACCTCCCGCAACTGCTCCTCGCTCTCGCCGTAGTACTTCGACATGATCTCCGG
>CAZUWC010000007.1:0-16800 GCA_964623935.1 uncultured Halobacteriales archaeon | reverse complement strand
CCACTGGATCATGAAGAACTCGGGGATGCCGTTCTGGACGCCGATGACCTCCAGTCCGTGGGCGAACGGTTCGACCGCGATGAAGATCATCGCACCGGAGTACGCGAAGAGGACCAGCACGGCCAGCGGGCGCCAGGGGCGGGACCACCCCTGCAGGTAGTTCGGGACGCCCACGGTGTGGTCGCTGGCCTCGATGTCGGACTTGAGGACCAGCCCGATGTAGGCCACGTAGAGGCCGACCAGAAAGAGCGTGTCGAGCGCGCCGATGCCCCCGCCCAGCGGCACGAAGAAGGCCCACCCGGTCGCCAGGAAGAGGAAGGCGATCTCGGTGGCGATGTCCTCGTCGAGTTCGACGGTGTCCGCGAGCCACCCCTCGCGGTCCACGACGGCGGGGTCGCGCGTGACCGCGGCGCGCCAGACGGTAAAGAGGGCGATGCCGGCCCACCCGATGCCGATGAGGATGCGGTTCGCGCCGGTCATGTTCGCGATGGCGAGGTTCGCGTCGTGGCAGGCCGCCGCGAGCGTGCTTCCCTGGGCCCCGATCTCGGCGGCCGTCAACCCCGAGCAGGCCTCCGCGGTCGCGCCGCCGGCGCCGGCGTTCCACGCGAAGAGCGCGTCGACGGCGTACTCCGGAGCGACGGCGATCACGGCCAGCACCGCGATGGCGAACGCCCGCGGGACGTCCTTCTCGGCGGTCTCGGCCCCCCACGCCAGCAGGAAGGAAGCCCCGAGGATGGCCACCCCGCTGAAGAACACGGTCGTCACGGTGCCGGGGTCTGCCCCCGTCCCCCAGATCCGGACCCACGGCAGGGTCACCACGACCGCGAGGGCCACGAGAGCGAGCGGGTGGCGGAGACGACTCACTACCGGTAGGTCGGTGTATCGGTTTGAATGCCTTGCGTTCCGTCCCGGTGGACGCGAACGTGGCGGTTAAACGCCGCGGGGCCGAGGCGCGAGTATGGACGTCTACGGGCTCGTCGGCAACCCGGTCGAACACTCGCTGTCGCCGCCGATGCACGAGGCGGCCTACGCCAAAGTGGGGCTGGACGCCCGCTACGTCACCTTCGAACCCCCCGACGGAGCGGGCGCGGCGGCCGTCGAGAGCGCCGCGACGCTCGGGGTGGCCGGGCTGAACGTCACCATCCCCTTCAAACAGCAGGTGCTCGCGGCCGTCGACCCCGACCCGCTCGCGGCCCGGATCGGCGCGGTCAACACGGTCGATTTCGCGACGGACCCGCCGACGGGCTACAACACCGACGCGGCGGGTGTCACGCGGGCACTGGCCCACCACGACGTCGACCTGTCGGGGACCGCGGTGGTCGTCGGCGCGGGGGGTGCCGGCCGCGCCGTCGCCTTCGCGCTGGCCGGGGAGGGCATGGCGGTCCACGTGGCAAACCGGACCGAGGAGAAGGCCCGCGATCTCGCGGAGGGGGTCGGCGCGTCCCACCCCGACGGCCCGGACGCCGTGACGGGACACGGCCTCGACGCGCTTTCCGACCTGCTGGCCGACGCCGACGTCCTCGTAAACGCCACCAGCGTGGGCATGGCGGAGGACCGCTCGCCCGTGCCGGCGGATGCGCTGCAGGCCGACCTCGCGGTGCTGGACGCCGTCTACTCGCCGGTGGAGACGCGACTCCTCCGGGAGGCCGGGGCGGCCGGCGCGAGGACCGTCGACGGCGCGTGGATGCTCCTCTTCCAGGGCGTCGAGGCCTTCGAGATCTGGACCGGCGAGTCCGCACCCGTCGAGGCGATGAACGACGCGCTCCGGGCGCGGCTGTGACTCTCGACGAACACGGTTTTAAACCGCCACAGCGTTATCTCGCCTATGGGATTGCTGGAGAAACTCAAGTCCGTATTCGGTGGCAGCGACCGCGGGACCGCGGCCGCCTCGGGCGACCCCGACGTCACGGTCGAGTACGAACCCGACGCCGAATCCGAGCACGCGGTGAAGGGCACCGACGGGGCCGCCGGATCTGTCGAGGCCGACGAGACCGACGGGTCCGATGCTGGCGAGGCGACAGCCGACGAAACCGACGCCGACGAGGCGGCCGACGCGGGGACGAGCGAGTCCGTCGAGGCGGTGAAGGGTATCGGCCCGACCTACTCGGAGCGACTCGACGAGGCCGGCATCGAGACGGTCGCAGACCTGGCGGCGGCCGACGCGGCGGCGGTTGCGGCGGCCGCGGAAACCTCCGTCTCGCGCGCCGAGGACTGGATCGAGCGCGCACGCAGTCGGACGTGACCGCGACCTACCACGTCGACGGCCGACTGGTCCCCGCCGGCGAGGCGACGGTGGACGTCCGGGACCGTGGCTTCATGTACGGCGACGCGGCCTTCGAGACGCTCCGGGTCTACGGCGGCGACATCTTCGCCTGGGACGACCACGCCGACCGTCTGTCCCGGACCTGCCGGACGCTCGATTTCGAGGAAGCGATGCCCCCTGCCGAGGACCTCCGGGAGCGCGTCCTGGAGACGGTGGGGGCCAACGACCTCGCGGACGCCTACGCCCGCCTGTCGATCACCCGGGGCGTCCAGCCCGGGAAACTCACGCCCGACCCGCGCGTCGACCCGACCATCGTCGTCGTCGTCAAAGAACTCCCTCGCGGGGGAGTCGACGGCGAGTCGGTCTGGGAGGAGCCCGGGACCCTCCGGACGGTCCGGCGCCGGCGCCCGCCCGGGGCGGCCCTGCCGGCCGACGCCAAGACCCACAACTACCTCACGGGCGTCCTCGCGCGCCTGGAGATCCGGGGGACCGACGCCGACGAGGCGATCGTCCGCGACACCGACGGCAACGTCACCGAGGGCGCGACCAGCAACCTCTTTTTCGTCGACGGCGGGACGCTCAAGACCCCCTCGACGGCCCTCCCGCTCCTGCCCGGCGTCACGCGGGGGGTCGTCGTCGAACTCGCCCGCGAGGAGGGCTTTCCGGTCGAGACCGGCGAGTACGGCGTCTCCGACTTCCGGGCGGCCGACGAGGCCTTTGCCACCAACTCCACCTGGGAGGTCCGACCCGTCACGGACGTCGACGGCGCCACCCTCGAGGTGGGTCCGATGACACAACTGCTCGCCCGCCTGTTCGACGAACGCGTCGAACGCGACCACTACGCGTGACTGCCGCTGCGGTGCCCACGCAATCACTGCTCCGACGACAGACCTAACAATTCTAAATACACAAATTTTCGGCTACATAAAATAGAGAATATGACCCTCTAATCTGACTTTTGATATCACAAATAAGTGATACAATTTCGACGTATGCGAAAAGAGACTAACGGGATACGTCCCGGTTGGCAGCGAGAGCAGCGGGTGGACCCAAAGTGGTAAATAAGCGCTCGGTCTACCGGAAGATACGGATGGCAGAGAGCGCGCCGAACAGACGGTACAAGGTGGGCAGGGTGCTGGCAGAGTACGACCTGCTGGACCTCCACACGGCGTTGCCGGACATGTGGCTGGGCGAGAACGGCGAGACGATGAGCCTGCGCGAACTCGCCGACCACATCAACGTCGCCCTCCTGGAGCGGGCGATGGAGGAGGCGGGCGCCGACCCGCTGGAGGGCGAGGCCGAGAACGCCTACAGGCTGTTGACCGACGACGACGTCAGCGTGGGCGTCAGCACACAGCAGCGCAACCGCCTCGACCGCGATGGCGTGGACGTCGAGACACTGGAGGCGGACTTCGTCACCCACCAGGCCGTCCACACCTACCTCACGAGCGTCCTCGACGTCTCGAAGGAGCGCGGCGACGACACGGACCCCGTCGAGAAACACGAGGGGCGCGTCCAGCGACTCCGCTCGCGGACGGAGGCCGTCACCGAGAACTCCCTCTCGGAACTGGCGAGTGCGGGCGAACTGACGCTGGGCGAGCACAACGTCGTCGTCGACCTCCAGGTCTACTGCCGTGACTGTGGCTCGCAGTTCGACGTCGCGGACCTGTTCCGCCGGGGGGGCTGTGACTGCGCGTGACGAGTCGTGACACCAGTATGTCTGTAACGCGCTCTCGGGGGCTGACAATCTTTATACCCGAGACTGCCGACAGTAGGGACGATGGCATCAGCCGAGCGTGAGCAAGCGCACGTCTCCCTGGAGGCAGAGAACGTCGGGGGCATCGAGCGGACCCGTGTGGAGTTCGAACCCGGTGTGACGATTCTGGTCGGCCGGAACGCGACCCACCGGACGTCGCTGTTGCAGGCGATCATGGCGGGGCTGGGCAGCGAGCGCGCCTCGCTGAAGGGCGACGCCGAGGAGGGCCGGGTGCGCGTACAGGTCGGCGACGAGGTGTACACACGCAGCCTCCACCGGCAGGGCTCGGGGGTCGCCTTCGACGGCGAGCCCTACCTCGAGGATTCGGAACTGGCGGACCTGTTCGCGTTCCTGCTGGAGTCCAACGAGGCCCGCCGGACGGTCGCGCTCGGTGGCGACCTGCGCGGGATCATCATGGAACCGATCGACGCCGAGTCCATCGAGGCCGAGATCGAGCGCCTCGAAGCGGAGAAACGCGACCTCGAAGACCGGCTGGCGGACCTGGAGTCGCTCCGCACAGAACTGCCGGACCTGGAACAGGAGCGGACCCGCCTCGAATCCGAGATCGAGGACGTCCGCGACCGCCTCGCCGAGAAACGCGAGGAACTCGACGAGCAGTCCGCCGCGGCCCCCGACCTCGAGGAGGAGGAGTCCGAACTGGAGGCGAAGATGGCACAGCTCCAGGGGGTCCGCTCCCAGTTGGAGCAGACGGAGTTTCGCCTGAACAGCCAGCGGGATAGCCTGGCGACGCTGCGGGAGGAACTGGCGTCACTCGAGGAGCGCAAGGCCGACGTCGGCGGGGACGACCTCGGGGACATCGACTCGGTCCGAGGGGAGATCGACCGGCTCCAGGAACGCAAGCGCGCGCTCGACTCCGAACTGACGAAACTCCAGAACGTCATCCAGTTCAACGAGGAGATGATGGACGGGGCGAGCCGGGACATCGCGGCCGCGCTGCGCGGCGAGGAAGCGGACGGGCCCGTGACCGACCGGTTGTCCGAGGCGACGGTCGTCTGCTGGACCTGCGGGACCGAAGTCGAGAGCGACCGTGTCGAGGAGACGCTGGAACGGTTGCGCGACCTCCGGGAGTCCAAGTACAGCGAGCAAAGCGAACTGGAGGAGCGCCTGACCGACCTCAAGGAGCGCCGGTCGGCGGTCGAGACCCGCCGGCGCGAGCGCGAGCGCGTCGAGCGCGAAATCGTGGACGTCCGCGAGGAAATCGAGGAACGCGAGGCCAAGGTCGCGGACCTCGAGGCCGAGCGCGAGGACCTCGTCGAGGAGATCGAGTCCATCCGCGCCGAGATCGAGGACCTCGAAGCCCAGGACCGCTCGGAGGTCCTCGAGGCCCACAAGGCGGTCAACGAACTCGAGATCGAGCGCGACCGTCTCGAGGACGAACGCGACCGGATCGCCTCGAACATCGAGGAAATCGAGTCCCGCACCGCCGAGATCGAGGACCTCGAAGCGCGCAAGGCCGAGATCAACGACGAACTGACCGACCTCCGGACGCGCATCGACCAGATCGAAGGGCAGGCCGTCGCGGAGTTCAACGACCACATGGACACCGTCCTGGACATCCTCAACTACACGAACCTCGACCGCGTCTGGGTCGAGCGAACGGAACAGGAGGTCCGGGAGGGCCGCCGGACCGTCTCGGAGTCGACCTTCGAGTTGCACGTCGTCCGCAGCACCGACGACGGCGTCACCTACGAGGACGAGTTCGAACACCTGAGCGAGAGCGAGCGCGAGGTCACCGGGCTGGTGTTCGCGCTCGCCGGCTACCTCGCCCACGAGGTCTACGAGGAGGTGCCCTTCATCCTGCTGGACTCGCTGGAGGCCATCGACTCGGACCGCATCGCCACCCTCGTCGAGTACATGGAGAGCTACGCCGACTACCTGGTGGCCGCGCTCCTCCCCGAGGACGCCGCCGCGCTCGAGGATTCCTACCGCCGGGTCACCGACATCTGACCGCGCTCGTTCGAGTCAATCGAACACGAGTCCGTTTTCCTCCCCCGTCGCCTCTCGCCCTACAGCAGTTTACTTCGGGCCACGAGCCGGGAGTGCCTCCCGCATCCGCGACGGTGCTGTTCGACTTACTCGAACGCCGGGGGAACAGCCCGGGGCAGTCCCGTTCACTCGACGGACCCGACGCCGAGGTGGCGGTCGAGCACCGTGTCGTTCTCGCGGACCTCGTCGGCGGGGCCCTCGTGGACGATGCGGCCCTTCTCGAGGATGTAGGTGTACTCGGAGACGGCGAGCGCGACGGGGATGTTCTGCTCGACCAGCAGGACGGTGATGCCGCGGTCGTTGAGGTCCCGGACGATCTCCTCGATGTCGCGGACGACGTAGGGGGCCAGCCCCTCGGTGGGTTCGTCGAGCAACAGGAGGTCGGGGTCGGCCACCAGCGCCCGCGCGATGGCGAGCATCTGCTGTTCGCCCCCCGAGAGGACCGACCCGTACTGGTCGGCCCGTTCCCGGAGGTTCTCGAAGGTGTCGAGCACCTCGTCGACGGAGGTGTCGGCACCGGCGCCCAGCCGTCCCATCTCGACGTTCTCCCGGACCGTGAGGCCGGGAAAGACGCGGCGGTCCTCGGGCACGAAGGCGATCCCCCGCTGGACGGTCTCCTCGGGTGAGAGGCCCATGATCTCCTCGCCGTCGAAGGTGATCGTCCCCGAGGTGGGGGTGACGTTGCCGATGATCGACCGGAGGGTCGTGGTCTTGCCGACGCCGTTGCGCCCGACCAGCGAGACCACCGACCCCGCCTCGACCGAGAGGTCGACGCCGCGCAGGACCCGCGTCAGTTCGTAGCCGGCGTGGACACCCGACAGCGAGAGCAGCGGGTCGGTCACGCCCGGACCCCTCCCAGGTACGCGTCGCGGACCTCCTCGTCGGCGGCGATGGCCTCGGGGTCGCCCTCGGCGAGGATCTTCCCGCGCGTGAGGACGGTGATCCGGTCCGAGAGCTCCATCACGACGTCGATGTCGTGCTCGATGAGCACGAGCGTCCGGTCGGCCAGCACCTCCCGGACGAGGTCGATGGTCGCCCGCGTCTCCTCGCTGCTCATCCCCGCGGTGGGTTCGTCGAGCATCACGAGCGCGGGGTCGGTCGCGAGCACGATGCCGATCTCGAGGCGGCGCTGGTCGCCGTAGGCCAGCGTCTCCGCGCGCTCGCCCGCCCGGTCGGCCAGGCCGATCCGCTCTATGACGTCGGCAGTGCGGTCGTTGATCGCCGGGAACGACTCCTTGTCCCGCAGCAACTCCTCGCGGGCCGACAGCCCGCCCTCGACGACCGACTGGGCCGCAAGCCGGACGTTCTCGCGGACGGTCAGCCCGCCGAAAATGTTCGTGATCTGGAACGACCGGCCCAGCCCCCGCCGGACGCGCTCGTGCGGGGGCAGGCCGGTGACGTCCGCGCCGTCGAAGCGGACCGTCCCCGCGGTGGGGGTCATCGCGCCGGTGACGCAGTTGAACAGCGTGGTCTTGCCGGCGCCGTTCGGGCCGATGACGCTCCGGAACTCGCCGCGTTCGACGGTCAGGTCGACGCCGTCGACGGCGGTCAGTTCCCCGAACTGCTTGGTCAGCCCCTCGGTTTCGAGGACCGGCGCGTCCCGGTTCCCCGCTGCCGTCCGGTCGGCCTCGGTGCTATCAGTCATCCGCGTTCACCTCCTCCTCGACACCCAGCGGCGGGTCGCCCTCCTCGGACTCGAGGCGCCGGGCCACGAGCGCGGGCACCGACACCAGTCCCCGGGGGACGAACAGCACGAACAGGATGAAGACGACGCCGATGATCATCCGCCACTGTTCGGTGTACGAGGAGAGGACATCCTCGGCGCCGATGAAGACGCCGGCACCGATCATGGGGCCAAAGAGGGTCCCCATCCCGCCCAGCAGCGTCATCACGATGACCTCCCCGGAGTTGATCCAGTGGAGCGTCTGGTCGGGCGAGATGACGAACGTGTCGGGGTTGACCGCGAGCAGGCCCCCCGCCAGGCCGGCCATCGCGCCGCTGATGACAAAGGCCCG
The DNA here is from genome assembly GCA_964623935.1 of uncultured Halobacteriales archaeon. Classification (GTDB taxonomy): domain Archaea; phylum Halobacteriota; class Halobacteria; order Halobacteriales; family Haloarculaceae; genus SW-9-67-25. Next base: position 8,759 of record CAZUWC010000007.1, on the reverse strand, counting down.
GCGCTTGTAGCTGGTGACGTCGTAGCCGACGAAGGCGGCGCGCTCGTCGCTCTCGCCGATGGACTGGAGGACGCTCCCGAAGGGGGCGTTCATGAACCGCCGCGCCACCAGCAGAGCACCGACCGCAAGCGCCAGCGCGAGGTAGTAGAAGATCACCGAGGACCCCAGGGTCACGCCGGCCACCGAGAGTTCGATCTCGGAGAAGGCCGCGCCTGCGCCGGCCAGGCCCAGCAGTGCGTCGAAGCCCAACAGCCCGTCGCTGCCGCCGGTGAACTCGAACTTGAAGACGGCGCTGTAGAACAGTTCGGCGAAGGCCAGCGTGATCATCGCGAAGTACACCCCCGAGACGCGGATCGAGAGGCTCCCCACCACCCACGCGACGACCGCGGGGACGAGAATCGCGGCTGCAAGGGCCACCAGCACGGACGGCGCGACGTGCAGGATGGCCAGCGCCCCGGTGTAGGCGCCGACGCCGAAGAACATGGTGTGGCCCAGCGAGACCAACCCGGCAGAGCCCATCACGAAATCCAGCGAGAGCGCGAACACCGCCCAGACGAGCATCGTGTTCGCCAGCGTCACGTAGAAGCCGTTGTCGGTGACCGTCGCGACCACCGGGAATACCGCAAGCGCGGCCACGGCCAGGACGCCCAACCGCCGGCGGGTCTCGACCGCGAACACCCCGCCGTAGGCCCCGACCAGGAGTTCGCCCTCCTCCTCGCTCCCGCCGGCGCCCCACTCGGGGTTACCGAAGAGGCCCTGCGGTTTGACGAGCAACACGCCGATCATCAGAAGGAAGATGGTCAATCCCTCCAGGACGGGGAGGTAGGTCCGGGTCAGCGTCTGGATGACGCCCACGAGGAGGCCCCCGAAGACGGCGCCGCGGAAACTGCCCAGTCCGCCCAGGACGACGATGATGAACGCTGGGATGATGACGGTGCTGCCCATGTTGGGGTTGACGTTCTGGTAGCCCCCGAGGACGATGCCCCCGACGGCGGCGAGAGCGGCCCCGAAGCCGAACACCAGCGTGTAGTAGCGGTCGATGTCGACGCCGAGGTTGCGGACCATCTCGCGGTCCTGGGACCCGGCGCGGACGATCATGCCGTACTTCGTCCGGTTGAGGACCAGCCAGGTGCCCACCGCCAGGCCCGCCGCGAAGGCGATCATGAAGACGTTGTACAGCGCGATGCGGACGCCGAAGGCGCCGACCGGCTGGCCCAGCACCGCCGGCACGGCCAGTTGCTGCTGTTGTTGCCCCCAGGTGAACCGGATGACGTCGTTGATGACGAGCACGAGCCCGAAGGTCAGCAGGATGTGATAGAGGGGGTTGCGCCCGTAGAGGGGCCGGACCGTCAGGCGTTCGATGGCCGCGCCGACGACGCCGACGACCAGCGGTGCGACGACGAGCGCGACGGGGAACCCGAGGTTCGCGCCCAGCGGGTCGACGAGGCTGAGCGCGAAGTACGCCCCGAGCGCGAACAGTTCGCCGTGCGAGAAGTTGATGACGTCCATCACGCCGAAGATGATCGACAGCCCCGCGGCCAGCAGGACGTAGACCATCCCGAGCGTGACGCCGTTGAGCAACTGTTCGACGGCGTTCGCGACGGCCGACATGCGGGGGTCAGCCCATCTCGCAGCCGAGTTCGCTCGCCGGCGGGAGTGCCTCCTCACCTTCGGTCTGTTCGAGCAACTCGACCGCGGCGATCTCGCCCTCGCCCTCCACCATCTCGCCCATCCAGGTGGGGTTGGTCGCCTGGTGGTCGCCCTCCCGGAGGGTGACGTCCCCGAGAACCGTGGTGAAGGTTCCACCTTCGAGGGCGTCACGGGCATCGGCGGGGTCGGTGCTGCCGGCCGCCTGCATCCCCTTCGCGATCAGGCGCACGGAGTCGTAGCCGACCCGCTCGAAGTTGTCCGGCGTGCCGTCGTACTCGCTCTCGAAGGCGTCGACGAACTGCTGGTTGTCGCCCGTCTCCAGTGCGGCGGTGTACCGGACGCCGCCGAAGGTGCCGACCGCGTTGGCCTTCGTCGCCCCGCGCACGACCAGGAACGACATCGTCGGCCCGACCAGCGCGACCTGGTCTTTCAGGCCCTGGTCGGCGGCCTGGTTGACGAAGTTGATGAGGTCCCCGCCGGTCATGCCGAGGATGACCGCGTCGGCCTCGGAGTTGCTGATCTGGGTGATGAACGAGCCGTAGTTCGAGGAGCCCAGTTCCGAGGCCGTCTTTCCGACCTCGGTGAAGTCGCTGTTGGCGTCCTGCATCCGGGATTTCGTGCGGTTGTACACGGAGTCGCCGTAGGCGTAGTCGGCGATGTGGAACCAGACGTTCGTCCCGAGGTTGTTGACCGTGTACGCGGAGATGGCTTCCGCGACCTGGGCAGTGTTGGTCTCGACCCGGAACACCCACTGGTTGCAGGCCGACCCCGTGACCGGCACGGCCGCGCCGCCGGGGAAGTAGACGAACTCCTCGCTGGCGGCGAACTCGTTGAGCGACAGCGCCACCGAACTGGAGATGGCCCCGAAGAGGTACCCGGCGCCGTCCTGCTGGACGAGCTTCTGGGCGCTCTGCTGGGCCGCCCCCGATTCCGTGCCGGTGTCCTCGTAGACCGCGTCGAGTTCGAGGTCGAACTCGTCGCTGCCGTTGATCTGCTGGACCGCCAGCTGTGCCCCGTTGCGCTGGCCCGGCCCGAGCGAACTGTACGCGCCCGTTATCGGGTTCACTACCCCCACGGTCGCCGTCCCGAGGTCCGACGGTGTCCCGTCTGTCGACCCGCCACCGTCGCCGTCACTACCGCCGTCCCCGCCGTCGTCGCCCCCATCGCTGCCGTCCCCGCCGTCGCCGCCGTCCCCGCCGTCGCCACCACAACCCGCGAGGCCGACCGCTCCCGCCGCGCCGGCGAGCGCGATGAACCGTCTCCGCGTGTGACTCCGCGTCCCGGATAGTCGCGTCTCTGGATTTTGCATGCGTACGGCTGTCAATATCTCCCGCGGGTAATAAAACCTGCTGTGGTTCGAACCGGCAGTGCTATACCGGTGGACGTAAGCAATGATATATTCAGCCCGGGACAAGGAAGGGCTGAGAAGTATCAAACGTTACGTCCACCGGTATAACTTCGCGCCACTTTCTCCCAGCACGACTGAGTTATCTGATACTGTCGGCTATAACTTCGTGAGCGATTTCGCGCCCTGGGTGGGGCGAAACTGCTCACGGGCTTATAGCCGACAGTATGAGCAGTCCACGACAAAGCTTTTGTCCCGCTGGGTGCCCACCTACGGACGATGACCGAGACAGTACTCGTCACGGGCGGTACCGGCTTTCTGGGCTCGTACGTCACGGAGGACCTCCTCGCGGCGGGCCACGACGTCGTGGCCTACGACCTCTCGACTGACGACCGGGTTCTCGCGAAACTCGGCGTCGCCGAGGACGTGACGATCCGGCGGGGAGACGTCACCGACCCCACCGACGTCGTCCGCGCGGTCCGGGAGACGGGCGCGACGCGCATCGTCCACCTGGCCGCACTCCTGACCAACGCGGCCCGCGAGAACCCCCGGAGCGCGCTGGACGTGAACGTCGTCGGGACGAACAACGTCCTGGAGGCCGCCCGCACGCTCGACGACCAGGTCGAGCGCGTGGCGTGGGCCTCCTCGGCGGCTGCGTACGCGCCCCCGGACAACTACGAGGAGGAGTTCGTCGACGAGGACGCCCTCGTGTATCCGGACACGCTCTACGGCGCGACCAAGACCTACAACGAACACCAGGCCCGCGTCTACGGCGAGGACTACGGCGTCTCCCACGTCGGCCTGCGCCCGACGGTCGCGTACGGCCCCTACCGCGAGACCGGCGGGTCGGCCTTCCTCGCCAACATCGTCGAGAAACCCGCGCTGGGAGAGCCCTTCAGCGTCGAGTACGGCGACCAGGTCATCGACTGGCAACACGCCCGCGACATCGCCCAGGCGTTCCGCCGGGCCGCCTTCACGCCCGAGGGGGACCTGGGTCAGCGCGTCTACAACGTCCGGGGCGAGCTGGCGACCATCCGCGAGGCCGCCGACGTGGTCCGGGGGATTTTGCCCGACGCGGACCTGACGGTCGCCGACAACGGTGACCTCCCCTGGACGCAGAACCTCGACATGACCGCCGCCCAGCGGGACCTCGGCTACGAGGTGGAGTACGACCTCGAAACCGGCTTCCGCTCCTACATCAACACGCTCCGCGAGGAGCACGGGCTGGACCCGGTCTGACAGTCCGCCACCTCACCGCGGCCCGTCGCGCTATTCGCTCAGCCGCCGGCCGTCCACGTACAGTTTCTCCGCCGGGGGACGGCCCTCGTCGTAGCTTTCGTGGAACTCGAACAGCTGGAAGAGCGTGCCGGTGGGGTTGGCCGGCGAGACGAACGCCTCCGTCCAGTCGCCCATGTCCCGGTAGTCGACGACCTGCAGGTCGGCCGCCTCCAGCGCGTCGACGACGGCGTCGATGTCCGCGACTTCGAGGGTGACGTGGTGGAGCCCGGGGCCGTGTTCGTCGAGGAAGTCGGTGAGGAAGGTCTCCTCGGCCTCGGGCGCGATGAGTTCCAGCCGCGAGGCCTCCCGGCCGAAATCGTACTGTGCCCAGCGGAACTCGCCGTCGACGGACTCGTCGATGAACTTCCGACAGCCCAGTGCGAACAGGACGGGCTCGGCGGCCTCGATGGACTCGACGGCGATGCCGACGTGGTCGACGCGGATGGGGGTGTCGTGTGTCATGGACCCGTCTGGGCGTGGCGGGCAGTTATAGCTCCCGGACAGCGGGCCCGCCTGTCACCGCCGCGTCGACTCTACCTGCGCCTTGAAACCGTAGCGGATCACCCCCTCCTGCTCGTAGACGCGACGGACCGTCGTCACTACCTCGTCGCCCACCGACACCTCCCGATCGCCGGCCAGTACCTGTGCCGGGACGCTCACCGACCCGCCCTCGGGGCCGTCGAGCGCGAGTACGGCGCTGACGAAGGGGCCGCTCCGGGACTGTTGCTCGACGAACTCCGGGGGCGCACCGCCCTGGGCGATGGTCGTCGCCGCCTCGACGGTCCCGGTCCCTGGCAGTTCGACGCTGTCGTAGGCGACTCGCTCTCCACAGTCCGGACAGGCGCCACTCGGCGGGAAGTTCAGCGCGCCACAGGCCGGACACCGGCCCGCGACGAGGCGGTGGCGCTGGGGGACGGTCCGTCGCCAGGACGGCACGCTGACGTAGGCGCCCCCGCCCTCGGGTTCGCCGCTCGTAATCGTGCCGCGCCGGCGGAGGTACTCGGCGTAGGTCAACTCCGCCTCGCCGCCCAGTTCCGCCTCGACGGGAACGGTGCCGGTCTCGACCACGAAGACGTTCGCGCCGGCGCCGCTCCCGTAGGCCGCCAGCAGGACGCGGTCGGCGTCCGCTTCGAGTGCGCCCGCCAGTCCGAGGAAGACGCTCGCCGCGCCGGTGTCTCCGAGGGCGCTCACGGTCTCCGCGGCCGCGATGGTCCCTGCGTCGACGCCGAGCGCGTCCGTCGCCCGGTAGGGGAGTTTGCCGTCGGGCGACTGGACGGCCGCCGCGTCCACCTCCGGCGGAGACGATAGCCCGTCGACCGCACCGCCCAGCGCCGACGTGAACGCCTCGCGGTCGTACCCCGTGACGCCCAGGCCCGTCGTCTCGTCGTCGCCGGCCTCGCGAAAGCGGGTGCCCGGATAGGGCTCGACGTGGCTGGCCCGCTCTAAGACTGTTCCGGGCCCGTCGCTGGCGAGGACGACAGCGCCGGCGCCCGCACCCGCGGCGTGTTCGCGTTCGCTGTCGGGTGCGCCCCGCGGGCAGTCGCTCGCGACCACCACACCCACGCGCTCGCCCCACGGTCCCGCATCGAGCGCCGCGTCGAGTGCTTGCCCGCCGGCGCGCGTGCTCCCGGTCGCGGTGTGGGTCGCGGCGTCGTCCGGCGTGCCCAGCACGCTTGCCAGTCGCGCGGTCATGTCCTCCTCCGCCATCGGCGGGGTCGTGGTCGCGAACGCGAGGTGGGCGATATCGGCCCCATCGCAGTCGGCCGCGTCCAGCGCCCGCCGGGCCGCCTCGATTGCCATCGTCAGCGCGTCCTCGTCGGCCTCCGGGACTGCCTTCTCCTCGACGCCGCTGGCCTCGAAGCGACCCCACGCGTCCGCGAACTCCCCGGCCGTGATTCGGAGTCGGGGTGCGTACGCGCCGACACCGGCGATTGCGGGCCGGTCACCCCCGTCGCCTTCGGTGGTCATCCGGCCACCTCCGCTTCGTCCTCGCGTTCCAGCACGTGTACCACCGCGGCGCCGCCGCTGCCCCCGACATTGTGGGTCAGCCCGCGCGTTGCGTCGGGAACCTGCCGGTCGCCGGTCTGCCCGGTCAACTGCTCGAAGGCCTCGACGACCTGCCCGGCGCCGGTCGCGCCGATGGGGTGGCCCTTCGACTTGAGTCCGCCGGAAGGGTTGACCGGCAGGTCGCCGTCCAGGTCGGTCACGCCCTCCGCGAGCAGTTGTGGGGCCTCGCCGCGGTCACAGAAGCCAAGGTCCTCGTAGGCGAGCAGTTCCGCGATGGCGAAGCAGTCGTGGACCTCCGCGAAGTCGACGTCGCGCGGGTCGATGCCGGCCCGCTCGTAGGCACGCTCGGCGGCCCGCTCGGAGGCCGCTATTTTCGTGTAGTCCTCGCGCTGGAACAACCCGACGCGGTCGCTGGCCGCGCCCACACCCGCCACGCGGACGGGGTCGTCGGTGTACTCGTCGACGACATCCTCGCCCGCCACGAGGACCGCCGCGGCCCCGTCGGAGGTCGGACAGCAGTGATAGAGGTTCAGGGGGTCCGCGACGACGGGCGCGTCGGCGGCGTCGGCCATCGAGCACTCGAAGGAGAGGTGTGCCTTGGGGTTCTTCGCGCCGTTGGCGTGGTTCTTGACCGCCGCCCGCGAGAGATCTTCGCTTGTGGCGTCGTACGCGTCGAGGTAGGCGCTTGCCATCTGGGCGTAGACGCCCGTGAAGGTCGTCCCGGTGAGGCGCTCCCACTCGGTTTCGCCGGAGACGCCCAGCCAGTACTTCGTGACGTCACTGCTCGTGTCGGTCATCACCTCGACGCCGCCCGCGAGGACGACGTCGGCCATCCCGCTGCGGACGGCCTGGACGGCCTGCCGGACGGCGTAGCCCGAGGCCGCACACGCGTTCTCGACCCGCGAGCAGGGGATCCCGCGCAGTCCGACGTGTTCGGTCGCCGCCGGGGCCGAGAGTCCGAGTTGCCGGCCGCCGACGCCCAGCGTCCCGACGACAGCCTCGTCGATGTCCGCCAGTGCGATCCCGTGGGGGACGCTGTCGACCGCCCTGTCGAGGGCAGTCCCGAACAGCGAGCGGTAGCTCTCGTCGGGCATGGCGCCGAAGGGGGTCTGGCCGGCGCCGATGACGTACGCGTCGCGCATGAGTTGCCTTGCCCGGGTACCCGAAAGTAGTTTTCCCCGCCGTCTTCCCTGACGGGTTCCCCACCATTTTTTGTGGTCGTTGCCGAATTGACCTGCTAGACCATGACGTCAAAGCCCATCGAGACGGCCGACCGCACGGAGATCCGCGACCTGCAGGCCGAACGGCTCCGCGAGACGGTGGCGAACGCCTACGAGAACGTCCCCTTCTACCGCGAGCGACTCGACGAGGCCGGCGTCACGCCCGACGACATCGAGTCCGTCGAGGACGTCACACTCCTGCCCCAGACCACGAAGGAGGACTTCCGCGACGAGTACCCCGACGGCCTCTTTGCCGCCGACGCGGACGACATCCGGCGCATCCACGGCTCCTCGGGCACGACGGGCAAGCCGAAACTCGTCGCCTACACCGGTTCGGACCTCGACGTCTGGGCGGAGGCGATGGCCCGGTCGCTGGCCGCCGCGGGCGTCGAACCCGGCGCGACCGTCCAGAACGCCTACGGGTACGGCCTCTTCACCGGCGGGCACGGCCTCGAACACGGCGCGGAGGAACTCGGCGCGACGGTCATCCCGATGGGCGGGGGCAACACCGACCAGCAGATCGAGATGATGCGCGACATGGGGAGCGACGTACTGGCGTGTACGCCCTCCTACTCGCTGTACCTCGCCGAGCGGGCCGAGGAACTGGGCCACGACCCCCGGGAGTTGCCCGTCGAGACCATCGTCTTCGGCGCCGAACCCTGCACGGACCCGATGCGCGAGGAGATCGAGGAGCGCCTCGCCGCGACCGGGATCGACCTCTATGGCCTCTCGGAGATCGTCGGCCCCGGCGTCTCCATCGAGTGCCACGAGGCCCAGAACGGCCTCCACATCTGGGAGGACCGCTTCTTCCCGGAGGTTGTCGACCCGGGGACTGGCGAACCGCTCGGCGAGGGCGAGGAGGGCGAACTCGTGTTGACGACGCTCAGCAAGGAGGCCCTGCCAGTCCTGCGGTACCGGACCGGGGACCTGACGACCCTGTCCTACGACGAGTGTGCGTGTGGCCGGACGACGGTCCGGATGGACAACGTCACCGGCCGGACCGACGACCTCATGATCGTCCGCGGGGTGAACCTCTACCCCAGCCAGATCGAGCACACCGTCCTCGACATCGAGGGGGTCGCGCCCCACTACCGCATCGACCTCGACAGGGAGGGCAACCTCGACGTGATCGAACTGACCGTCGAGATGGCCGAGGGCGCGACGAGGAGTCGGGACGAACTGCGCGAGGTGGTGCTCGAGGAACTGGATTCGGTACTCGCGTTTACGCCGGACGACCTGGAGATCGTCCCGCCCGGGTC
>CAZUWC010000006.1:0-17624 GCA_964623935.1 uncultured Halobacteriales archaeon | reverse complement strand
GGTTCGTGTTCCAGTGCCTCCGCCCGCAGACTCCGGCATCGGTCGGTTGCGACGCGCAACTCCGGAATGTCGGTGGGCGCTCCGTCCTCGTCGATCGCGACGAACACGAAATAGGAGTCGGTGGTCTGCTCGCGCTCGCCGGACCGCGGCGCCTCGCGGAAGGCCCGCAGGCGCACGCGGACGCTCGTCCGGCCGGCGGCGTAGGCGTACGATTCGATGACACAGGTGTCGCCACCCGGGACCGGGCGCTCGAAGTCCAGCCCGCTGATCCGGGCGGTCACGCACGTCTCGCCGGCGTGGCGCATCGCCGACATCGCGCCGATCTCGTCCATCCACTTGACGACGTTGCCCCCGTGAGCGGAGCCGTAGTTGTTGGTGTGTGTCGGCTGGACGCGCTGGCGGTTCTCGATGTATGTGTCGCTGACCGTCGGCATACCTGTTCCTCGTCCCCCTTCCAGTAATCGGCTTCGGGAAATGGTGGGACCGGAACTAGATGCATGAGATCAGACAGATTCGATGCGTTGGAGTTCTTCTTCGAGGTCGGCCATCGCCTGTTCGGGGGACTTCTCGTTGCGGTAGGCGGCGTTGACCTGATCGGAGATGAGCGGCGATTCGTCGGGCCAGACGGTCGTCACCGGCTGTGGAACCGTGTTCCGTCCCGCGACTGACAGCGTATCGAGGAAGTTCGCGATGCCCCCGACCTGGTCTTCGGTGACCTGCTCGTTAACCGACGGGTTCGGCGGCAGGGTGCCCAGCTCCTCGAAGGCCGTGACCATCACGTTCTGGTTGGCAAACGCCTCCAGCACCTGGATGGTCTGGTCGAGGTTCTGGCTGTTGGGGTTGACGGTGAGGTGCCATCCGCCCAGTGCGTGACTGGTGCCGCCAGTCTCCTCGTAGTTGCCCTGTCCCCCCTCGACGCCGAAGGGCATGGGCATCACGTCGTAGTCGCTGGGGTCGAAGGCGGGGTCGAAACCGTCGAACTCACCGAGATTGAGTGGGATGGCGTAGGGCCAGTTGCGCATGAACGCCGCGTTCCCGCCCGTGAAGGGTTCACGAGAGGGTTCTTCCTTGAACTCGACGATGTCGGTGGTGGTGATCTTCGGGAAGTCCGGGTGGGCGTTCTCGGCGTCGGGGCCCTCCATGAACGACCGCATCATGCGGATGGTGTCGTGGAGTGGTGCCTCGTCGACCGTGATGGGGCGGTCCCCGACCGGCCCGAAGAGGTTCTCGTGGTCGCCGAAGTACGCCCCACCCCACGAGGTCATCATCTCGTTGAACGTACAGCAGGCCGTGCCGATGTAGTCGTCACCCTGCGTGGTGAACCCGTACTCGAGGTCGTCGTTTTGCTCCCAAACGTCGGCCGCGACCTCGGCGAACCGTCCCCAGGTCATCGGCTCGGTCGCCCAGTTTTCCCCGTCGGGGTCGTATCCCGCGTCCTCGACGAGGTCCTTCCGGTAGTGCATCACAGGATAGTCGAAGGATAGCGGCAACCCGTAGAGGTCGCCCGAATCATGGTGACTCGCCGTCTGGACCGCCGCGTCGAGGTAGTCGCTTTTTATGTAATCCAGCGTGTCCGAGGACAGCTCCTCCTCGAGGTTGACCACCTGCTCGCGCACGATGAACGGCATCGTCCACATAGATTGCATCATGAAGATGTCCGGGCTGGCCCGACCTGCGTCCAGCGCGGAGGTGAACTCCGACTGGCGTGCGTCCGATCGGTAAGGGCCCGAAAGGATCTCGATCTCGATGTCCTCGCTGAGGCCCGCGTCGTACAGTGCCCGTGTTATGGCGTCCTGCGCGTCGGCCCACTCGGTGTCCATCGTTATCTCGACTGTCCCCCCGGAGACATCGGAATCTTCGGGAGTCTCGGTCTGTGTCGGTGTTGGCTCCGGCGACGGCGTCGGTGTTGGTTCCGGAGTCGGTCTCGGTGTTGGTTCCGGTGTCGGCGTCGGTGTCGACTCTTGTGGTTCTGGATCTTCACTGGGACAGCCTGCAAACAGTGCGGTGCCGACGACAGCTAAATAACGTCTCCGCTCCATATGATTTTGAAAAAGAATTACGTATTGATATACGTTCGGGAGAAAGTGAAAGAGATTCAATAGTACGGACAGATACCGCCGCGTCCACGCGGAGCCCGAAACCGGTATTTAAATGGAGGTTACATCCTTGCTGGCGAAACAAGTGGCGGTAGTGCCGGTGACCCAACGGTAATCAGCACTCCGTCAAAATTGCCAATGGGATTCTAGCCGACTATATCAGGACGACTCCTCGTCGTCCTCGTCGTCGACATCCTCGAAGTCGGCGTCGACGTACTCCTCGCCTGCGCCTGCGCCGGGGCCGCCCGCGGCACCACCGGGCGCCCCACCGGCACCAGCGGCGCCCGCACCGGGACCGCCCGCAGCACCGCCAGGGCCAGCGCCTGCTGCGCCGCCGGCGGCCTGCTGGGCCTGCTCCTGGTAGACCTGCTTGCCGATCTCCTGGAGCTGTTCGGCCAGCCCCTCGGTGACCTCCTCGATCTCCTCCTTGGTGGCGTCCTCGTCCTCGAGTACGTCCTCGACGTCCTCGATGGCGTCCTCGATTTCGGTCTGGAGGTCGTCGTCGACCTGCTCCTCGTTTTCCTCCAGGAGGGTGTTCGCGCGCTGGACGGTGCTCTCGGCCTGGTTGCGGGCCTCGATGCGCTCGCGGCGCTTCTGGTCCTCCTCGGCGTGTTTCTCGGCTTCCTCCTGCATCTGCTCGATCTGGTCGTCCGAGAGGCCGGCGCCGCCCTCGATGGTGATGTCCTCGACGTTGCCCGAGCCCTTGTCCTCGGCGGAGACGTTGACGATGCCGTTCTCGTCCAGCGAGAAGGTGACCTCGATCTGCGGGACGCCCGCCGGCGAGGGCGGGATACCCGTCAGCATGAACTCTCCGAGGAGTTCGTTCTCCTCGGCGATCTCGCGCTCGCCCTGGAAGACGCGGATCTGGACCTGCGTCTGGTTTGCCTGGGCGGTCGTGAAAATTTTGGACTCCTCTGTCGGGATGGTGGTGTTCTTCTCGATGAGGCGCTCGAAGAGGCCGCCCTTGACCTCGACGCCCAGCGAGAGGGGCGTCACGTCCACGAGCACGATGTCGTCGACGTCACCCGAGAGCACGCCACCCTGGATGGCCGCGCCCAGCGCGACGGCCTCGTCGGGGTTGACGTTCTTCTTGGGCTCCTGGCCGGTGAGTTCCTCGACTTTCTCCTGGACCTGTGGCATCCGCGTCGATCCGCCCACGAGGATGACCTCGTCGATGTCCGACTTGCTGTAGCCGGCGTCCTCTAAGGCCTGCTCGGTCGGACCGACCGTCCGCCCGACGAGGTCCTCGGTCAGTGACTCGAACTTCGCCCGCGTGAGGGAGGCCTCCAGGTCCTTGGGGCCGTCCTCGTCCGAGGCGATGAACGGCAGCGTGATCGTCGTCTCCTTCCTGTTGGAGAGTTCGACCTTCGCCTCCTCGGCGGCTTCCGTCAGTCGCTGGAGGGCCTGCCTGTCCTCCCGGAGGTCGATACCGTACTCGTCGTAGAAGTCCCGGGCGAGGTACTCGATGATGGCCTCGTCCCAGTCGTCGCCGCCGAGGTCGTTGTCGCCGTTCGTGGCGACCACTTCGTAGACGCCCCCGCCGAGGTCGAGAATCGAGACGTCGAAGGTGCCCCCGCCGAGGTCGAACACGAGCACTGTCTGGTCGGACTCGTCGTCGAGGCCGTAGGCCATGCTCGCGGCCGTGGGTTCGTTGATGATGCGTTCGACCTCGAAGCCGGCGATTTCGCCGGCGTCCTTGGTGGCCTGGCGCTGGCGGTCCGAGAAGTACGCCGGGACCGTAATAACGGCTTTCTCGACGTCGTCGCCGAGATAGTCCTCGGCGTCGCGCTTGATCTTCTGGAGGACCATCGCCGAGACCTGCTCCGGAGTGTAGTCCTCGCCGTCGAGTTCGACCGTGTAGTCGTCCTCGCCCATGTGGCGCTTGATCGACTCGACGGTGTTCTGTGGGTTCTGTATCGCCTGGTTCTTGGCCGGTTTCCCCACGAGGCGCTCCCCGTCGTCGAAGGCGACCACGGAGGGTGTCGTGCGGTCGCCCTCACCGTTGACGATGATCTCGGGGTCACCGCCCTCCATCACGGCGAACGCGCTGTTCGTCGTGCCGAGGTCGATACCGAGAATCTTGTTGCTCGCCATTGTTATCGAACTCTATCCGATTCTCCCGGTTAAAGGTTGCTAGACGCCACGGCGACCGCGCCGGCACGCGGTTTCGACGCCGGTCAGGAGTCCGCGCTCTCCTGTGTGCCGTCCCCCTGGGCACCCGACCCGTCGCTGACTGCCACCTGGGCCGGCCGGATGACCTTGCCGGCCATCTCGTAGCCCGGCCGGTGGAGTTCCGCGATGGTGCCCTCGGGCTGGTCGGAGGCGATCGTCGCCAGCGCCTCGTGGCGCTGTGGGTCGACCTCACCGCCAGGGTCGGGTTCGAGGCGCTCGACGTTCTCGCGTTCGAGTTGCTCGTCGAACTGCCGGAGCGTCGTCTCGACACCACCACGGATGTCCGCCGTTTCGTCGTGTTCGAGGGCGCGCGCGAGGTTGTCCCTGACGTCCAGCAGTCGCTCGATGAGGTCCTCCGTCGCGCGCTGTTTCTCCTCCGCCAGGCGCTCTTTCTGCCGCTTCTTGTAGTTCTGGAAGTCGGCCTGCTTTCGCTTCAGCCGGGACTGGAGGTCCTCGACTTCTTCCTCCCGGGAATCCAGTTGCCGCTCCAGCGCCTCGACACGCCCCCGGAGCGCCGCCAGCACCTGCGCTGTCTCCCCGGCGTCGGCCCGTTCGACTCTCTCGACGAGTTCGGCGTCGACTTCCTCGTCGACTCCGGAGTCTTCTCCCTCACCATCTTCGTCGGGAAGCACGTCCGCGACCGCGTCCGCGAGGGATTTCTCGGTCCCGGTGTCCTCGGCGGCGTCGGTGTCGGCGTCGCTGTCGTCGTCCGGCGGTGTGGGTTCGGCCGCCTCCCCGTTGCCGGCATCCTCGGCGTCGATTTCGTCCTGTTCGCTCATACCCGAAGGGAGTCGTCTCGCGGATAAAAGGGTTCAGAATGCCCCGCGCCGGTAGGTTCAAACGAGCAGCGCGCGTTCGTTCGCCGTGGACTCGGAGTTCGCGTTCGAACTGCAGGTCTGCGCGTGGGCGGAGCGCCACTGGGAGCGGACCGGCGGGAACGGGCCCGTCCTCGTCGCCCGTCAACTGGGCACCCGGCGGCGCCGCTGGGACACGGTCGTCCTGGAGTGTGACCCCGACGACCTGGCGGCGCGGGCCCGCTTCGGCGGACGGGGGCTGGATTCGGACCTGCTGCACGTCGTCCGGCACGCCCCCACCCAGTGGGCGTGGTACCGCGACGCGCTCCCGGACCCGGGGTACCCCTGGCGGTACGTCCGCGAGGCCGTCCACGACGCGGCCGACCGCGGAATCGTCGAGACGCGCCGCGACGGCAACCGGATCGAACTCCGCCGACGGTGGCCCTACCCCGGGTGGGTCGACCGCGTCGTCGCCATCGAGAACAAGCCCGACCTCGACGCGAGCGCGGCCCGCGCGCTGGGCGAGCAACTCGAACGCGACGTCGCCCTCTCGCTCGCCGACGAAGTGTGGGTCGCCACGGCCGCGACCGGCGGGCGTGTCGAGCGCGCCCTCCTCGAAGACGTGCCCGTCGAGGCCGGCATCCTCACCGTCGAACCCGGGGCACGGGGCGCGGACGCGGCCGAAGTGAACTGGCAACCCCGCCAACTGGCCGTCGAGGAACCGGGCACGCGCATCCTCGACCGGCCGGCCGGCGGCAATCGTGACGCCTCGGCGGCCCGCTTCGAGTTCGTCGACGCCGGCTGGAAGGCCGACAAGCGCCGCGAGGTCGCCGAGCGCGCCTACGAACGCGGCTGGCGCGCCTACGCCGACTCGATGCGCCCGGACTGTCGGCACTTCCGGCTGGAACCATGTTCCGACGTCGCCAGGCCCTCCTGCGCTGCGAAGGGTCGCCACCAGACGGCCGCCGAGTGTGCCGGGTCCTGTCCCGAGTTCGAACCCGAACCGCCCGCCTGGCGCCAGCACGGGTGGCCCATCGAGGGTGGACCGGGTGGCGCGGTCAAGCGCCTGCTGGAAGAACAGCGCGCCCGCCAGCGTCCCGGTCCCGGAGAGTAGCCCTACCGGGCGTCGACGGTATCCCGGACGGTGATCGACTCGCGCTCGAGTGCGAGCCGGAAGGTCGGGACGGTCCGGCGGACGCGCTCGACGACGCCCTTGTCCACGAGCGTGTGCAGCGCCGAGCGGACCTCGTCGACGGAGGGGTCCCGGCCGTCCTCGCGGATTGCCTGGAGGGTGGCGACCACGCTCTGGGGCTCCTCGTCCGGGCCGGCGAGGGCGTCCAGGATGGCAATCTGCAACGGCGTCGCGTCGACCAGACGCTCGTCCTCGTCGATCTCCTCGCCGTCGATCAACGCCTCGGCCTCCGGCGTCGCGCAGATGAGACTGTCCTCGTTGCGGTAGTAGTACTCCTCGAGCTCCGACTCGAGGTAGCCGTGGACCTCGCTACCGCTGTCCAGTCCCCACCGCTCCTGGAGTGTGGCGTTCTTGGTTGGCTGGAGTTCCACCACGTCCGCGAGACGCTCGCGGGCCTGCTCCGAGAGGGGCATCACTCGACTCTACCGGGAGGGGGATACATCCACGTTCCGGACTCGGGCGAGAGGGTCACTCCGTCCGCGCCAGCGGCTACCCGACGTCAGCCAGCGTGGCGGCGACGTCGTCCCAGTGGCTGCCCCGCCAGAAGTGCTGGCCACAGTCTTCACACCGCCAGACGGCCGCCTCGGCCGGATCCGGCGCGTAGTCCGGCGTGGGCTCCTCGGAACCGACCCGCGCGAGCGGGGCGTTGCAGACACCACACCGGACCGGCTCCGACGGGAGGCTGAGGTCGAATCCCGCGTCCGCGAGTTCGCCGAGCTGGTCCTCCACCTCGCGGCTCGCCAGCAACACCGCGTCGGACGCCCGCGCCGCCAGCTCGCGATCCCTGGTGAGTACCGTCCGACCGTCCGACGCCGCGAGGGCGAGTACCTCGTCGTCGTCCTCGATCCCCTCGTCGAGGGCGTACGCGGCGTCGTACCCACACATCCGGAGGTAGGTGGCCAGTTTGCCGAGCATCGTATCCAGCAGGATGCGATGGGGCATCGGTCACCCGAGGAACGCACGGACGCCCTCGGCATCCCTGGCGTTGAGGACGTCCGCCGGGCCGGCCCAGCCCCGGCGGGCCGTGTGGACCCCGTAGCGGACGAACTCGAAGGACGCCGTCCGGTGGGCGTCCGTGTCGACGACGACGGTCGCGCCCGCCTCGACGGCGGTCTGGACGGCCCGCCCATCCAGGTCGAGTCGCCAGGGGTTGGCGTTGACCTCCAGTGCCGTGTCGTGGTCGGACGCGACGCTCCCGAGACGTTCGATGTCGACGTCGAGGCCTGCTCGCTGGTCGAGTCGCCGGCCCGTCGGGTGCCCGATGATGTCCACGGCCGGGTGCTCGGCGACGGTCACGAGGCGGTCGGTGCCGTCACCGTCCAGCCCGGCGTGTGGCGACGCGACCACCAGGTCCAACTCCGCCAGGGCGTCCTCGCCCACGGAGACGGAACCGTCGGCTGCGATGTTGGCCTCGACACCGGCGAACACATCGATGTCGGCGTCGGCGGCCACCTCGCGCACGACCGGAATCTGCTCGCGCAGTTCGTCGTCGTCGAGGCCGACGCCACCGACCATGCCCGGGCCGGTCGCGTGGTCGGTGATGGCGACGTAGTCGTGACCGAAGGCCGCGGCCCCTTCGACCATCCTCTCGATGGACTCGGTTCCGTCCGACCACTCCGTGTGGACGTGCAGGTCCCCGCGGACGTCCGCCCGCGAGACCAGGTCGGGAAGTTCGCCATCGGCCGCCGCGGCCACCTCGCCGCGGTCCTCGCGCAGTTCGGGCGGGATCCACGGCAGGTCCAGCGCGTCGTACATACTCGCCTCGGTTTCGCCCGCGACCCGTTCGCCGGCGCGCTGGTCGTCGTCCGCGACCCCGGAGACGTCGAAGACGCCGTACTCGTTCATCTTCAGGTCGCGGTCGATGGCGCGGTTGCGCAGGCGGACGTTGTGGTCCTTGCTCCCGGTGAAGTACTGGAGGGCGGCCCCGAACTCCCCGGGGACGACGACACGCAGATCGACGCGCACGCCGCCCGCGCGGACGCTGGCCTTGCCGGTGCCGGCCTCGATGACCGTCCCTGCGTCGGGCCAGTCGGTGAACGCCTCGACGACCGCCTCGCCGTCGTCGCTGGCCGCGAGCACGTCCACGTCGCCGACGGTCGGCCGCCAGCGCCGGATCGACCCCGCGAGTTCGACCGCCGAGACGGCGTCGATTCCGGCCAGGTACTCCCGGACCGCTTCGCCCTGCGGGCGTGCCTCGTTCAGCAGCGTCCGGCCGTGTGCCTCGCGGGCGAACTCGATGCCCTCGAGGATGTTCGACTCGGTCTTGGCACCGAAGCCCTCGACCTCGCGGATATCGCCGGCCCGGCCCGCGGCCTCCAGGTCGTCCAGCGTCCGGACGCCGAGGGCACCGTAGAGGGTCCCGACCGTTTTGGGACCCACGCCCTCGACCCGCGTCAGCGCGTCCATCTCGACCGGGAGTTCTTCGCGCAGTTCTTCGAGTTCCCCGATGGTGCCGGTCTCGACGTGCTCGACGATTTTCGCCGAGATGGCGTCGCCGACGCCCTCGATTTCGGCCACGGCGTCTTCCCCCTCCGCGGCGAGGTCCGTCACGGACTCGGGGTGGTCCCGGACGTTCTCTGCGGCCCGGCGGTACGCGCGGGGCTTGTACTCGACACCCGTCGCTTCCAGGCGGTCCGCGAACTCCTCCAGCAGGGCCGCGACCGCTTCGTCGTCGGTCATCGGGAGAGCCCCCTGCCGTGGCCGCCCTGACCGGCCGACTCGTCATCGCGGCCCAGTGCTTTCCGGAGGAACTGCATCCAGCGCTTGCTGTCGGCGGCCTCCTGGGCCTGGACCTCCCCTTCGAGGTCGACGGGACCGAGCTGTTCGAGCGCGTTGAGGGCGCGGTCGATGCCGACGACGGCGCGTGCGAGTTCCTCGCCCGCCTCGTAGGAGATGTCACCGTCCTCGATGCGCTGTTTGCGCTGGAGGCGCTCGCGCCGGAGGTTGCGCTTGGCGCGCTCGACTCGGTCGCGCTCGCCGGCCGGGACCGTCTCGCGCCGGCGGATCTCGAAGACGAACTCCTGGAGCGCGATCCGTTCGCCCTGGATCTCGATCTCTTCGGGGATGTCCGCGCCGACCGTCGCGCCCTCCCGCTCGATCCGCTCTAAGAGTTGCTTGCGCTCGAACTCTTGCACACCAGGCTCTACCGGCCTGTCGTACTTCGCTCCTTCGCTCCCCGAAACCGGGCGTCTGGGCGGACCCGACGGTCCCGGTCGCGTTCGCGCGGGTCATGAGAGGGAGTGACCTCCTCCCCGTCGTAGAACGACGGGGCTTCCCGAACCGCACCGCAGCGTTGGGATATGTGCCGGTCTACGGTCGCACCTGGTCTTGTGGGGCGACTCGCCCCGTCGATTTCTCGAACAGGCGGACCGATGGCTGGGCCAGACAGCCGTTACTCCTATCCTGTGCGGGATTCGGAGTTACCGTCGCTCGGAATCCTCGTTCCTCACGGGAAGGGCGGGATTCTCTCGCTGACTCAAGATAGCCGCCCGAACGCTCCACAATCGAGAACTTTTTCCTCATAGTTTCCGTACAGAAGGCCATGACACTGACCGCTGGCGTGGTGGCCGTCCAGGGCGACGTCAGCGAACACGCCGCGGCCATCCGGCGTGCCGCCCGGGCCCACGGCCGGGAGAGCGACGTCCGCGAGATCCGCACCTCGGGAACCGTCCCCGAGTGTGACGTCCTGTTGATGCCTGGCGGGGAGTCGACAGCGATCTCACGGCTGCTCGACCGGGAGAGCATCGCCCCCGAAATCGTCGCCCACGTCGAGGCCGGCAAGCCGATGCTGGCGACGTGTGCGGGGCTGATCGTCGCCTCGACGGACCCACAGGACGACCGCGTCGACGAACTCGGCGTCCTGGACGTGACCGTCGAGCGCAACGCCTTCGGCCGCCAGAAGGACAGCTTCGAGGCGCCCCTGGACGTGGCCGGCCTCGCGGACCCCTTCCCGGCGGTGTTCATCCGCGCGCCGGTCGTCAGTTCGGTCGGCCCGGACGTCGAAGTGCTCGCCACCTGGGAAGAGTACCCCGTCGCCGTCCGGCAGGGCCCCGTCCTCGGGACCTCCTTTCACCCCGAACTCACCGGCGACTCGCGGATCCACGACCTCGCGTTCTTCGAGGACGCTGTCCAGACTGTGTGAGCAACTGGTGCCGTCTCCTCGCGCAATCGCTCCCCGAGTCGACGGTCTGAAGACACCCGGCCCGGAGGTAGGGGTATGAGCGACCCCGAGCACGAGGACGTCGTCGACGAGGTGTTCGCGGTCATCGAGGACCGCAAGGAACGGCTCCCCGAGGACTCCTACACGGCGTCGCTGTTCACCCACGAGAAAGGCGAGAACGCCGTCCTCGAGAAACTCGGCGAGGAGACGACCGAACTCCTGCTGGCGGCCAAGGACGACGACAGCGAGGCCATCGCCCACGAGTCTGCCGACATCGTCTACCACCTGCTCGTGTTGCTGGCGATGTACGACATGGACCTCGGGGACCTGCGGGCGGAACTCGCAGAGCGGCGTGGCTGAACGGACCAGCGGTCGCGTCCGGGCAGCGAGTCAGGGGTCCCCGTCACCGTCGGCGGCCAGGTTCTCGTACCAGCTGGGAGCGTCGACGGCGACCGGTCCCCGGTCGAAGCCCGCGATCACGTCGACGCGGGCGCCAGTGCGCGGGTGGATGTACGACACCCGGAGCGCGCTGATCCACCCGTCGGGTTCGACGACCGCGACGGCGCGGTAGTCCCGTGTCTCGTGGTCGAGGCCGTGCGCCTCGCCGGTAGCGACCACGCGATACCGGATGTCGGAGCCCCGCGGAGCCACCTCGACGCGGCGCTCGGTGGTGTTCAGGTACCGGGTCACCAGCAGCCGCGACCAGGCCGTGACTGTATCGGTTCCGCCACGCGCGCTCGACAGGGGTCGGCGCTCGTATCCGGTGGTGCCATCGCGCTCGATGCGGCGGTACTCGGCGGTGCCGTCGGCAAATCTGTCCAGCGTCGCGTTCGTTGTCGTCAGCTCCGAGCCGGAGAAGTTCGTCCGTCGGACGACCCGGTACCGGCCCGGCTCCGCGACGAGGGCCCGGACCGCCACCTCGTCGTCGGCGTCGAACCCGGACCGGCGGGTGTCGAAGCCGGTGAGAAACCGCGGCCCGCGGAACGTCGCCCGCATCCGGACCGGCGGCTCCGAGAGCGCGGAGACGTGTGACCGCCGCAGTCGGTCGACGTCGTCGATTTCTCCGTCCTCGAGGAGCGCCGGCGTCGCCCGGTCGGCGGCCGATTCCTGTGGTGTCCGCACCTCCGGGGACGCCGTCTCGACCGGAGTGGCGGCCGACCCGCCGTCGATTTCCCCGAGGGGTCCGGACCCGTCGCCGGATCCGACTCCGCCGGGGACACCGACGAGGGCGACGACGGCCACGACCAACAGAACTGCCGACACGAGAACGCGCGGTGAGACAGGGAACGGCGAACCGCTGTCCGGTGACGGCGAATCGAAGGTAGCCCCGACGTGTTCGCGGTACAGCCGCCGTGCGTCCTCGCGGTCGATGGCGTAACAGAGCTGTTCGTGAAGCGTCACCGGTCCGAGGACTCCGTGTTCCCCGGAACCATCTCCTGGCCTGCCGGACGTAGACAAAGCGGGGACGAGCACCGAAAACCGCGAGGGAACGGGGACCACCTCGTCGACGGCGGCGTCGGTCGGGGGCGATCCGACGTGGATCACTCGTCGGTGGCCGGCGCTAGACGCGATGATTCGACATCCCTCGCGTGTCACGTCCCATCCCTGGAGAGACAGGAGGTCGGCGACGAAGGCCGCCCGCCCCTCGGGGTCGAGGGCACGAAACTGTCGGGCGAACTCCCGGCGGGTCGGGGGCACAGTCAGCGGACCAGTCGCCGGGTGTACGCCGAGACCACCTCGCTGACGATCACGATTCCGAGGATGGCGAGCAGGATCATCGCGACGGACTGCCAGGCGAAGGCGTTGACCGACCTGAACAGTTGGACGCCGATGCCGCCCGCGCCGACGAAGCCGAGCACCGTCGAATCGCGGACGTTGATGTCCCACCGGTAGACCGACAGGCCGACGAGCGCCGGCTTCACCTGCGGGAGGATGCCGTAGAGCATCGTCTGTAGCGAGGAGGCGCCCGAGGCCCGGACGGCCTCGACCTGCCCGAAGTCGATCTCCTCGATCTCCTCGCCGAGGAGTTTCCCGAGGAAGCCGACCGACCGGAAGGCGATAGCGACGACCCCGGCCAGGGCGCCGGGACCGAACATCACCACGAAGATCAGCGCCCAGATGATGGTGTTGACTGACCGGCTGACCGTCACGATCACCTTCCCGAGCAAGTAGGTCACCCTGTTGGGCGTGGTGTTCTCGGCGGCCAGCAGCGCGACCGGAATGGCCAGCACGAGCGCGCCAGCGGTGCCCAGGACGGCGATGTGGACCGTCTCGATGAGGGGGGCGACGATCTCGCCGGTGTAGCCGACGTCAGGCGGGTACATCCGGACGAACAGGTCGGTCAGTTCCCGTGGCGTGTTCTCGATTTTGCCGACGCCCATATCGAGGAACGCCCACGAGACCGCGAACACGAGCATCGCCCCCAGGAGTGCGAGGTATCGACCCCAGCGCTCGCGGCGGTCGAACCGTCTCCAGGTCCGGGCATCGACGGACTCCCGCGTATCGGCCGCCATCACTGGTACCTCCGTCTGACGACCGCGCTGACGCCCTCGGCGACGAGGACGACCAGGATGATCGCCAGCAACACCGCCGAGACGTAGTTGTAGTTGTACCGCTCGAAGGCCGTCAGCAGAACCGACCCGATACCGCCCGCGCCGACGATGCCGACGATGGTCGAGGTCCGGATGTTGATATCCCACCGGTACACGGAGAGCCCGGCGAACCGTGGCACGATCTGCGGGACGACGCCGTACAGGAGCGTCTGGGTCGGCGAGGCGCCCGAGGCGCGCACCGCGTCGACGCTTCCCATGTCGATGTCCTCGATGTCCTCCGCGAGGAGTTTCGAGAAGAACCCGACCGTCTTGAACGTGATCGTGATGATGCCGGCGAAGGGGCCGAAGCCGACCGCCTTGACGGCGATGATGGCCACGATAATGGCGTTGAACGCCCGGGAGAGCGAGATGAATCCGCGGTTGAGATAGTAGAGGGGCTGTGGCGAGATGTTCTCGGCGGCCATGAACGCGACCGGGATGCTGAGCGCGACCCCGGTGGCCGTCGCGACCATCGCCATGGCGACGCTCTCGGCCATCTTCTCGGCGATGCGGACCGTCTGGCGCCCGGTCGCCTCGGGGGGAAGCATGTCCCCGAGCAGCGTCAGACCGTAGCCGAGCCCCTCGACGAACCGCCCGGGGGAGACGCCGATTCCCCACGCCGACCAGACGAAGAAGCCGACCACGAGGGCGTAGACCGCCCACTTGATCTCCTTGCGCCCGAAGACTGTCGGCCGCTCCCAGCTCCGTGCCTCCTCCGTCGCCATCAGGTCCCTCCGGCGATGGTCCTGTCGCGTTCGTCGATCAGCCCGTCGTCAGTGTCTTCGTCGGCGTCGTCGTCGGCCGACGCTTCGCCGGCAGTCCCTGCCGGTGCGTCGAAGCCGGCCTCGGGAATCTCGGCGCCCCGGTAGATGCTGTCCCGGGCCGCCTCGGTGAGTTCGGCGGGCGTCCCCTCGAAGACGAGTTCACCGTCGTGGAGGCCGACGATGCGGTCCGCGTGGGCCACGGCCAGGTCCACCTCGTGGATGTTGATGAGGACGGGAATCCCGCGTTCGGCGGCGACGTCGGTCAGCAGCGTCATCACCGTGTTCGACGTCTCCGGGTCGAGGCTCGAGGTGGGCTCGTCGACCAGCAGTATCTTCGGGTCCTGGATGACCGCCCGCGCGATGCCGACCCGCTGGCGCTGCCCACCGGAAAGTTCGTCGACGCGCTTGTTCTCCATGTCGTCGAGGCCGACCCGTTCGAGGATCTGGTAGGCCCGCTCGATGTCCGCGGACGGGAACTTCCGGCGGAAGGCCTGCCAGGTCGAGACGTACCCCAGTCGACCTGTGAGGACATTCTCCATGACGGTCAGGCGCTCGACGAGGTTGTACTCCTGGAAGATCATCCCGATATCGCGCCGTGCGGCCCGGAGGTCGTCCTCGCCGAGCGCGGTCAGGTCTGTCCCGTCGAGGAGGATGGCACCCCCCGAGGGTTCGGTGAGCCGGTTGATACACCGGACGAACGTGGACTTGCCGGCGCCGCTGGGTCCGATCATCGCGACCGTCTCGCTGCCCTCGACGGTCAGACTGACGCCCGCCAGCGCTTCGTCGCCCGTGTCGTAGGTCTTCCGTAGATCCTCGACCCGTAGCATCGGTTCACTCGCTCAGCGCGCCCTCGGTGTACTCGACACCGTTGTACCCCTGGATGACCATGATGTCGAACCAGTGTCTGCGGTACTCGATGGGGACGAACTCGGTGTAGTCGGTCCGCTCGGCGTACCGCGTGCCCGAGAAGTCGGTCTCGAGCCAGACCTCCTCCAGTCCCTCGACGATGTCGGGGTGGAGGTTGTAGCGGTAGGCGATGGGGCCGTTCGGGAAGGGGTTCGACGCCCAGACAACTTTGAAGTCGTCGAAGCTGAGGCCGCTCTCGCCCTCGACGGTGTCTTTCATGCAGGTCGAGCAGATGGGGCCGGCGTCGTAGTCGCCGGCAGCGATGCCACGCGTCGTGTTCGAGTGGCCACCCGAGAACTCGACCGGGTAGTCCTCCTCGGGCGTGACGTCGAACTCCTGGTCGAACAGTGCCGAGGGAGCCTGGTGGCCGGAGTTCGAGGCCGGCTCGGAGTGAGCGACTTTCACGTCGTCGCGCGCGAAGTCCTCGACGCTCTGGACGTCGTGGGCGTCGGCACGCGTCGTCGCGAACAGCCGGTACCCGAAGGCGCCGTCGCTCGCGATCCCCACCGCGAAGGGAACCGCGCCCGCGAGGTTGACCGCGAAGGCCGTCGTGCCAGTCGAGAAGTTGGCCACGTGGGCCCGCTCGGAACGCATCGCCTCGACGGAGGCCGCGTAGCTGTTGACCTTCCTGAACTCGGCGGTCTTGCCGGTCTTCTCCTCGATGAGATCGAGCACCGCCTGGAAGTCGTCCTCGTAGCGCCCCTGGACGTCCTCGCTGGGACTCTCCGTGAAGACGATGGTGTCGGGGTCGATGTACTCGCTCTCGTCCTCCACCTCCCAGACCGGGTCGCCGTGGGGCACCTCGTCGACCTCCCGGTCGCCCATGTTCTCGAGGTCGGCCTTCTTGCCGCGCTCGTAGCCCGCGTCGATGAGCGGCGTCGTCAGGTAGTTGTTCTCGTCCCAGCCGGGGTTCGAGAACTCGAACTCGCTGCCGTCGGCGAGCATCGGGTCCCCTTGCGACGATCCGTCGCCGCCGTCGCTCCCGTCACTTCCGTCGCTCCCGCCGTCGCCACTACTCCCGCCGTCGCCGCCGTCGCCGCTGCTCCCACCGCTTCCGTCACTGTCACTCGAACCGGTACTCCCGCCGTCGCCGCCACACCCCGCCAGGCCTGCGGCAACGGCCACTGCCGATGTTTTCAGAAACGTGCGCCGTCGTCTGTCGATGTCTTTGGACATCTCACTCGTACAGGACGACCCACCGTTCATCAATCCTCGTAATATTGATATATTACGGTCCGTACCGCCCGGACTTCTCGGTACCGGACCCCCCTTGTGCGTATCGAACAATACCGGTATTGTGTGATCTATAGTGGTCTGTAACCGTCCACGACGGCGACCGGCCCCATCCGGAGACGAGACAAACGGGAGCCGAGAGGGAGACGAACGGACGCCTTTTAGGGACCCGCCGACTACCTCACGGCATGCCACAGCCCTTCGAGGAACTCCCGGGGACGCTGACCGCCGAGGAGTTGCTCGACAAGGCGTTCTCGCGGGCCGCGCGGGCAGGCCGGGCCAAGTCCGGCATCGACGCCCAGCAGTCGATGCTGCAGACGGCGGCGAACATCGTCTCGGACAACCTGGAGAACGTCGTCACGGGCTGGCCGGACTTCGACGCGCTGGAGCCCTTCTACTACGAGCTCGCGGACGCCATCGCCGGCGTGGACGACCTGCGGGCCCACCTCAACGAACTCGGGTGGGCCAGCCGGAAGGCCACCGACATCCGCCACGAGTACGAGGGGCGCCTCCGGTCGAGCGACACCGACACCGCCCGGAAACTCCGCAAGCAGGCCTTCGCCCGGCTGGCAGATATCGTCGAAGAAGTGGGGGACGACATCGACGCACTGGCCGAGGCCCGCGAGGAGTTGCGGACCCTCCCGGACATCCGCCCCGACGAGCCGACCATCGTTGTCGCGGGCTACCCCAACGTGGGCAAGTCCTCCTTCGTCAACGCGGTCACCCGCGCGGACAACGAGACCGCCACCTATCCCTTCACGACCACGCGCGTCAACGTCGGCCACGTGACACGCGAGCACATCCGGTACCAGCTCGTGGACACACCGGGGCTGCTCGACCGTTCCCCGGAGGAACGCAACGACGTCGAGGCCCAGGCCGTCAGCGCGCTGGCCCACGCCGCCGACGCCGTGCTCGTCCTGGTGGACGCCAGCGGCGAGTGTGGCTACCCCCTCGACGTCCAGCGGGACCTCCTCGCGGACGTCCGGGACCGCTTCGACGCGCCGGTGCTCTCGGTGTGCAACAAGGCCGACCGCTCGCGGGACGTCACCGCCGACCACTTCATGAGCGTCACCGAAGGCGAGAACGTCGAGGCGGTGCTCGCGGCGGCCATCGACGCGGTCGGCCACGAACCCGACCTCCCCTTCGAGGGGTAGCCCCCACCGGGTTCGTCACTCGGTCGGTCGAGTGTTGTCACTTCCGACCTTTTATGTCCAAATATCAGATTTGATTCTTGCGGCCACAAAATTTAGATGAGTGGCTATCCAATTTCCAGATATGCCCCACAGGCGGTCGGACAACGTGTGCCTGTTCTGTGGCGAGGAGTTCGCCGAGCGTGGCGAACTGTTCGACCACTTCGGGAGTCGCCACATTCCCCGCGGCCGGAACCTCCGGGCGTAGCTCTTCTCGGGGGTATTCGCCTCGACCTTCTATAATTGATTCCCCGGGAGCAAAGACTCTGCCAATTCATACTGCCGGCTATAACTACGTGAAGATATTCGACCCACCGGGGGTCGAAATTGCTTACGGGCTTATAGCCGGCAGTATCAGGTCGGTGGTCGTGTCCGGTAGACGGACCACCGCCAGGAAAGCCCCCGGCCGCTCTCTAGGAACCGTTGTGTGTGACGCTGCTGTCACTGCCCAGGCCGGCAAGAAAGCCCCCGCCCGCTCGACCACTCCGGGCTTCGCTGCGCGCTTCCCTCGCTCCGCTCGGTCCAGT
>CAZUWC010000005.1:0-18041 GCA_964623935.1 uncultured Halobacteriales archaeon | reverse complement strand
TTCGACAACGCCTGCCTGTTCGTCGACGACCCCGACGTCCGGATCGGGGACGCCGACCTCTACGACATAGCGCCGACGATTCTCGACCTGATGGACGTCGACGTCGAGCGGACTGCCTTCGACGGGACCAGTCTGGCCTAGAAGAGGTCCTCGAGTTCCTCGCTCTGGAACGTCTCGGTCGGGTCGCGCTGCCGGCTCTCGTCCCGTGCCTCCTTGGCCCGTTGCATGAACTGCTCGAGCCGTCGCGAGCGCTCGACGCCACCCAGCAACACGAGCGCGCCGAGGCGGTCGGTGTCGAGCGGGAAGTCCCCGCCCCGGACCTGGAGGGAGCCAGTCTCCTCCTCGACCCACTTGCGTGCGCGCTCGACACCCTTCCGGGAGATGCGGTCGGGCGCACCAGCGACGACGACCAGCGCGGCCTCCGCCTCGACTGCGTCCGGGAGGCTCATGCTCGTCAGCAAGGCGCTGCGTGCGAGACTGGTGATGACGTTGACGTTCTCGCCGGCGTCCTCGCTGGCCTCGGCAGTCGCGTAGCCCAGACTGGCGACGCCGCCGTCCCGGAGCGTGTTGATAATCTCCGAGGAGTCGACGACGCTCTCGGCGACCCCGTCGACCGTCTCGCCGGAGGCCAGCAGGAGGCCCACCCGCTGTGAGATCTGTTCGTTGATGCTCGCAAAGCCCTCCTCGACGCTCTCGCCGCTCTCGCGCCAGGCGTCGTTGTCGATGAGGATAGCGGCGTCGGACTCGCGGACGACCGTCTTCAGGGAGCGGCCGGCGTTGGCCTGGTAGATCGACCCCTCGTCCCGCCCGGGGAGGATGCCGAGCACGTAGACCGGGATGTCGTGGATGCGCCGGAGTTCCTTCGCGAGGGCGGGCGCACCACCGCTGCCGGTGCCACCGCCCAGCCCAGCGACGATCATCACGGCCTCGATCTCGGAGGTGACGCGCCCGGCGAGCTGGTCCATGACTTCGGTGGCCTCGGCCTGCATGACCTCCGCGCCGAGTTCGTTGTCGCCCCCGACGCCGTGTCCCTTGACGCGGTCCTGCCCGATGAGCATGGAGTCGATGTCGAGAGACTGCAGGTCGGACGCTGCCGTGTTCACCGCGAACGCGTCCTGGACCGCCCCGAATCCCATCTCGTGGTCGAACTCCACGATCGCCTGCGTCACCTTCCCACCGGCCTGGCCAACACCAATCAGGACGACCTTCATAGGGGGTACGTGGAGGCACCCGATAATGAACGTTGGGCCCGATACCACGGCCGTACCTTCAAGTAGGAAGGATCGGCCACCCCCTCCCATGGACGGGACACTGGAAGACCGCATCGCCGCCCTCGAGCGTGCAGTGACCGACGGCGACCACGACTGCTCGGCACTCGCCGAGGGGGCCGCGGCGGCCGACCGCGTGGCCGACGTCGAGGCGGAACTGGAAGCGTTGCAGGACAGGGTCGTCGAACTCGAGGCCGCGACCCAGGCACTCAGGGGGTACGTGGGCAACGTCCGCTCGGTCAACACCGACGTCGAGGAACGGGCGGACCTCGCGCTCTCGAAGGCCGAGGCCGCACGCCGCGCCGTCGACCAGATGGGGGACGTCCCCGGGGAGGGCCACGCGGCCGACGCCGGCAGCGAGTTCGGCACGCCCCAGGAATCAGAACCGACAGTGCAACGGTGCGAGCGCTGCGAACGGCCCTTCGAGGAGACCAGCGATGCCCGTTCGCCCAGGGGCAACGAAGAGAGTCCCGGGCCATCCGCAGAACCCTCGCGGCTGGACGCACTCCGCGACTCCGGGGCGGCCCGTTCGGGTGAGGTACGGACCGCCATAGCGAGTGCGCAGACCGACGGTGGCCTTCCGGACGAGCGAGACGACGGGTCGGACGCGGGTGTCCTCGCACGGATCAGACGGCTCCTGTAGATGCTCCGTGTGGCCGTCGCCGTCGCGCTCGCGACGGCCCTGTTTGGGGTGGCCATGCCCGCCGTCGAAACCGCCCGTGTCGACACCGCCAACGGGCAGGTGGCGGCCGAACTGGACGGCCTCGCGGCCACCGCAGAGCGCCTCGCGGCGCGCAACGACCCCGCCCCCGCCGGCGTCGCCGGCGCCCGCCGGACCGTGACACTCCACCTCCCCGGGCCATCGTGGGGGACTGCGAGTCTCGAGTACCTGCTCTTTCCGGGCCCTTCCTCGGACCACGCTCCCGGAGTCGTCCGCTATCGGGTTGCCGGCGGCCGCGAGCGGACCCGCCTGGTCTCACCCCGGGTCGTGGGTCCCGAAGGGGGGCTCGTCCTAAAGGGCGGTGGCAGACGGCAACTCGTCGTCGAGTACACGCGCCGGGGAAACGGCACCGTCGTCGTCCGCCACCCGGAACTTAAGTCGGATGCCGCGGCCACCGCCCCCCATGACGCCCTCGCCGCTCCCGGACGCGGTGACGGACTGGCTGGGCAGTGACGGGGACGCCGGGATGTGTGGCTGTGAGACGGCGTTCGACGACTCCGTCCTGTGCATCGACCCCGGAGACTGCGAGGGGAAGGGGCGTCTCGAATCGGAGCCGGATTGTCGCGGGACGGCCGTGGGTGCGCTGGCCGAGCGCGACGCCGAGGCGGTCGTGGTCCGGGACGCGGGCCTGGAGGCCAGGTACGAGGACGCCGCCTGCGCGCTGCTGGTCGCCGCGGGCCGGTTCGTGGAGGCGGTCCGCCGACGCGATGAGCGCCTGGCAGCCATGGCACGCCGGGACCCCCTGTCGGCAGCCCGGGAGGCGAGCGGGCGCGCGGACGCGACTGCCGACGTCGCCGCCGAGGTCGGCCTCGCCGAACTCGCCCACGCCGCCGAGGGGTACGAGTCGATGCTCGCGCCGGCCGTCGGTCTGGCGGCCAGCGACTGGCGCGTCGAGACGGCGCCGCCGGCCGGTGGGCGCCTCGTCGACGTGCGCGACCTCGACACCGGTGGGACGGCCCGGCTGTACGCCCGGCCGGACGGCAGGGACCGCTACGTCCTCGAACCGCTGGAACACGGGCTGGAGCGGGCCGAGACCCGGACGCTCGCGCGGGCCCACGAGCGGATGGCCGCGGGAAGCGTCGCTGGCGGCGAGCGGGCACCCGGCCGTGCCGTCCGCGACGTCGCGTCCGGGGGCCTCCCGACGGAACGCCTCTCGCGGGTGCTCGCCAAACACACCCGGGGGTACGGATTGCTGGCGGACCTGTTCGCCGACGCGCGCGTCTCCGACGTCTTCGTCACGGCGCCGGTGGCGGACAACCCGGTCCGCGTGCGACTCGACGACAGGACGGTCCCGACGAACGTCCGGCTGACCCGGGGCGGCGTCGAGGCGCTCGCCTCGCGGTTCCGGGCAGAGAGCGGGCGGGCGTTCTCGCGGGCCGACCCCACGCTGGACGCGACGGTGACGGTCGGCGACCGGCGGGTGCGGGTGGCCGGCGTGACGGACCCGGCCAGCGACGGGACAGGGTTCACGTTCCGCGCTCACGACGGCGACGCCTGGACGCTCCCCGGACTGGTCGCCAACGACACCCTGACCGCCCGCGCCGGCGCGTTACTCTCGCTGGCCGTCGAGCGCGGGCGGAGTCTGCTGATCGCCGGCCCGCGCGGGGCGGGCAAGACGACGCTGCTCGGCGCGCTCCTCTGGGAACTCCCGGCTGCCGTCCGGACTGTGCTCATCGAGGACACCCCCGAACTCCCCGTCGAGAGCCTGCAGGCCGCCGGACGGGACGTCCAGGCGCTCCGGACCGGCGAGGACGCCGACCTCGCGCCCGAGGCGGCGCTGCGGACGGCACTCAGGCTCGGCGACGGGGCACTCGTCGTCGGCGAGGTCCGGGGCGCGGAGGCACAGGTCCTCTACGAGGCGATGCGCGTCGGCGCCAACAGCGAGGCCGTCCTCGGGACCATCCACGGCGACGGCGCCGAGTCCACATACGAACGGGTCGTCTCGGACCTGGGCGTCCCACCCTCCTCGTTCGGTGTCACCGACGCCATCGTCACGCTGGAGGTGGCCGAGTCGGCCGCCCAGCCACGGCGCGTCCGGACGATAGAGGAGGTGGCCGGCGGCGAGGAGCCCACCTTCGAGGCGCTGTTCGAGCGTCCCGACGGACCCCTGGAGGGGGCGGGCCGGGTCGCCCGCGGGAACAGTCGCCTCGTGGCCGGCATGACCACGCCGGAGGAGAGCTACGCCGACCTCCGGCAGGCGCTGGACCGGCGGGAACGCCGGCTTGCCGACCTCGCCGCGACCGGCCGCACGGACCCCGAGGCAGTCACCGACGTCGTGCTCGACCGCCAGGCATGAGTACCACGGACTCGCCCCTGTCAGGACTCCTGTGTGGGCTCGCCAGTCTCTACCCGTGGTCGGTGCGTCCGAGCGAAGAACTCCGTCGTTCACTGGCCTTCCTCGACGCCGGGGTCGGTGCCGGGACGGTCGTGCGTGCCGGCTACGGGCTCGGGGTGGTCCTGGCCCTCGCGGGTCTGGCCCCTACGGTGCTGCTGGGGTTGGGTCCGCTGGGCCTCCTCGTCTCGGTCGCACTCGCGCTCGCGGGCGTCCACCTGGTGCACGAGACACCGCGCGTGCTCGCTCTGGCGCGACGGACGCGGGCGCTCGGGCGGACACCCGACCTGGTCGCCCGTGCAGTTCTGCGGATGCGCCTGGCGCCCTCCCCCGAGCGGGCGGCCGCCTTCGCCGGGGAGTCGGGCGACGGATCGCTCGCGGCGAGCCTGGGGGAACACGTCGAGCGTGCCCGGGCCACGGACGCGGACGCGCTCGCCAGTTTCGCCGCGGAGTGGGGGGAGTGGTACCCGGAACTCGAACGGGCACTGGGACTGGTCGCCGCGGCCGCGGGCATGGACGGCCGGGACCGCGAGCGGACGCTCGACAGGGCGTTGACGGTCACACTGGAGGGGACGCGCTCTGGGATGCGGGAGTTCGCGGCCACCATCGACCGGCCCGTCACGGCGCTGTACGCCTTCGGCGTGTTGCTCCCGACGGCGCTGGTCGCGCTGGTGCCGGCAGCGAGCGCGGCCGGCCTCGGCGTGACGGCGTGGACGGTAGTCCTCGTCTACGACGTCCTCCTCCCGCTGGGAATCGTCGCCGCGGGCGTCTGGCTGGTCGCGAACCGCCCGGTCGCGTTCCCGCCCCCCGAGGTCGACCGCTCGCACCCCGAGGTCCCCGACCGCCGCTGGACCGTCGTCGGAACGGCACTCCTCGCTGCCACGCTCGGGTGGGTCGTCGCCGCCCGACTCCTCCCGTCGTGGGCCGGGCCGTTCGCGGCTGTCGGGTTCGGCACCGGGAGCGCGCTCTGGCTGCGCTACCGTCCGGTGGTCGCGGTCTACGAGCACGTCCGCGAGGTGGAGACCGGCCTGACGGACGCTCTCGAACTGGTCGGCCGGCGGGTGGCCAACGGTGTGGCAGTCGAATCGGCCGTCAGCGGGGCCGCCGCCGACCTCGACGGCGCGATGGGCGCGGTGCTCGACCGCGCCGCGACCCGACAGCGCCAGTTGAACGTGGACGTGACCGCGGCCTTTCTGGGCGAGCACGGTGCGCTGTCGGACGCGCCGAGCCCGCGGGTCCGGGGGAGCGTTGCCGTCCTCGCGCTCGCGGCCCGCGAGGGGCGGCCGGCCGGGGCGGCGCTGCTCGCGCTGGCCGACCACGTGGCGGACCTGCGACGGGTGGAACAGGAGGCACGGCACGACCTGGCCGAGGTCTGTGGCACGCTCCACAGCACCGGCTCGCTGTTCGGGCCGATGGTCGCCGGAGCGACGGTCGCGATGGCCGACGGCTTCGCGGGCGGATCGGGACTGCTCGCTGGCGGCCAGTCGCTCCCGTGGCTGGGTCCCGCGGTCGGGGGCTACGTCGTCGCCTTCGCCGTCGTCCTGCCGGCACTGGCGACGGCCCTCTCGCGGGGGTTCGACCGCCCGCTCCTCGGCCACCGGGTCGGGCGGGCGCTCGTTTTCGCGACGACGATGTACCTCGGGTCGTACCTCGTGGTCTCGGGGGTGGCCTGACGTTTTTGTGGGAAGGGGCGACCAGCGGACCCATGTTCGACGCACCACTCGACGCAGTCTACGTCTGGGTCGGCCTCGGTGCCGTCAGCCTCGCCGTCGCGGGGACCGTGGCGGGGTTCCCGACTGCGAGCCCCGCCGGCGCGGGCGCAGTCGCCGACAGCATCGACCGGGTCGCTGCCAGCGAGTACGAGGCACGCGAGGAAGTCACGGTACCCACCGAGGAGATACGACTCGGCCCGCACACGGTCGGCCTCCGGGTGGACGGACGAGCTACCCACGCACACGTCGAGTTCGGTCCCGTCACGCCCGTCCGCGGGGAGCCACTCCAGCGTGTGCTGGCAGGCACGCACCCACGCGAGGTGTTCGCCGGTCCCGAGGCGTTCGGTGCAGCGGTCGACCGGGCACAGCGACGGGCACCGTCCTGGCGCGAGGCGCCGACCACACTGCGGGTGCGGCGCGTCTCGTGGGGGGAGGTCGATGCGACGCTCGTCGGGTAGGGGCCAGTTCGAGGCCGTCGTCGCGCTGGTGGCGGTGCTGGCGGTGAGTGCGGGCCTGGTCGCCTACGCCGGGACGCTCTCGACGGCGCTGCCCGGCGACCCCGAGCGCGCGACTGCCGAGACGGCACTCGACCGCGTCCACCGGACGCTCCGCGTTGCGGGCGTCGCGCAACCGGACCGCCTCGACCGCACCCCGGAGGTCGCACCCCAGGGCTGGCGGATGAACGTGACGCTCCGGACGCGGGAGGGCCGGTGGACGCAGGGCCCAGACCCGCCCGGGGAGGGGCTGCAGTCCCAGCGGCGAATCAGCGTCCGTGTGGCACCGGGTGCGCTCCGGCCGGGACGGCTCACGGTGGTGCTCTGGCGATGAGAGCGATCAGTACCGTCCTGGACGTTGCGGTGTTCCTGTTGCTCGTCTCGGCGGCAGTCGCGACCCTGACGCTCGTGCCGGACGACGACCCCGAGCCGGTCGTGGTGGACGAACGGGCGGACCTCCTCGCCTCCTCGAGTGCCGACGTCGAGTACACGGTCGGGACCGAGAACCGCACCGCCCACGGGACCGCTGCGTCGCTGCTCGCACGCGGTGCCGTGGCGAACGCCTCAATCGACGGGCGTCGACTCTCCTCCGGGCACGGCGAGTTCGTCGAGGGTGTGGCCGTGGCGACCCGGCGGACGCTGGGTGCCGACAACCGGACCCAGGTGGTCGTGCGCTGGGTCCCCTACCGCGGCGGGCCGGTCCGCGGGACACTGCGCGTCGGCCCCGACCCGCCACCCGGACGGGACGTGACGGTCGCGACGCTCTCGGTGCCCGCGCCGGTCGGGCAGTCGGGCGACCGTGCGGCCGTCGCGGCACGCGAGGACGGGTTCCGTGGCGTGGCGGCAGTCGTGGCGCGCGCGACGGTCGACGCGCTCCTGCCGGAGAGTAGCGCGACGCTGCCGTCCAGTCGCGTCTCACCGGCGTCGGTGGCCGCCTCGGAGCGGTTCGGGACACTGGCCGACGCGACGGGCGTCTCCGTCGAGGGTCCCCTCTCCCGGGGCAACGTCTCCGGTGCGCGCGAGCGGGCCGTCGAGGGCCTCACCGACCGGTACGCGGCCGACATGCGCGAGCGGTTCGAGACGCCGAGCGCGGCCGCCCGTGCGGTCCGGGTCGGGACTGTTCGCGTCGTGCTCAGGCGGTGGGCACGGTGACGCGGGTTCCATTCGCCCTGCTCGGCGTCGTCCTGCTGGTCGGGAGCACGACACTCGTCGGGACGCTCCAGGGCCCCGCAGTATCCGAGCCCGCGGTCGACCGCGCGATGGACCGTGCCTCCGCCGAGACACAGACCGCGCTCCGGGATGCGGCGACATCGGCCGCCCGGGAGGCCGCCCGCGATCCCGTGACTGCGAGGGCGGAGACGCCGTACGGTCGCGTTCTGAACGAGTCCTCGCCGTTCCGTGACGCGCTCCGTGTGCGTCTGTACGTCCACGCACGCCAGCGACTCGGACGCATCTCGGAGGGCCGCGATGGCGTCCGCGTGAAGGCGTCGCTACCCCCGGTCGAGAGTCCGGCGGACCTGCGGGCAGCGAAACGGCGGATACGCGTCGAGCGGACCGGTCCGGACGGCACCCGGATGCGGGTCCACGTCGACGGCGTCAGACTCGTCGCCAGCCGCGGCGGGCGCGTCGTCGGAACGCGGACCGTCTCGCCCACGCTGGTCGTCCCGTCGCCGACGCTCGCGGTCCACGACAGGGTCGACACCTTCGAGGAGCGGCTGAACGCCGGCCCACTCCGCCCCGGACTCGGCCGGCGACTCACCGCACGCCTCTATCCGGTCGTCTGGGCCCGTGGTTACGCACAGTACGGGGGCGCGGCCATCGCGAACGTCCTCGCGAACCGGCACGTCGGCCTGTTCACCAACGACGCGGTCCTGGCGCTCCAGGGCGACCACTTCGGTGAGAGCGACCCCGCCGGCCGGTACGTTCACCGGCGCGCGCTCGAAGAGACCGTGCTGACTGAGCTGCTCGCCGGGGTCGACCACCCGACCGCGGACTGGCTCCGGGAGGCCCACGAGGAAGTCGGTCTCACGCCGCGACCGTCGGACGCGCTGGAGACGGCAGGCGTGGAACCGGCGGTCGAGCCCGACGACCCCGTCACCGTGGAAATCAACGGGACCGCCGACCGGGCCTTCCTCGACTCGGCGGCCGTCCTCGAGGAGACGCTCCGCGAGACCTACAGCGCGCGTGTCCGGTTGCGCGAGCGGGTCCGGCACCTCGACACCCGCCAGGTACGTGAGCCACGGCTCCCGCCGGGGTGGGGCGTCGTCGACTCCACGACCCGCACCCGCGTCCGCGTCGAGGGTGGCGACCCGGACCCATCCGGACCGACACCGGAGACCGGGACCCACGTCCTCGGCGTGTACGGCCGGACGGTCGTGCGAACCCACACCACCGTCTATCGGCTGCTGGGACCGGAGGGGAGGCGGTCGACGGCCATCGGGCAGACGGTCGAACGGTCGCTGGTGACGTTCACCATCGTCGGCGAGCACACGCGCGGTCCGGCCCCAGTCCGGCCAATCTCGCAGGTTCACGAGCGTGGCGGCCCGCTCGACGGCCCGAACCTCGCGGATGTCGAGGGGCTGGCCTTCGACCGTCTCGTGGCCTCGCGTGGCGGCCTCGACAGGCTGGCCGAGCGTGTGGCAGCGGGGGAAGGCGTCGGCACGTCGGCCGTCGTCTACGCCGACCGCCCGGAGGGCCTCGAAGACTGGGTGTACCGCGACCTGGTGCGACTCCGCGAGCGCGTCCGGAACGTCTCGATGACGACCACGCGGGGCGAGATTGCGACCTACCGGTCGAACCCGCCGGCGGTGCTCGCGGCGAAACTCCGCGAGCGCAGGGCCGACCTGGTCGGCATTCCCGAGAGGTACCCGAACGTCGCCCAGCGGGCGCGTGTCGCCGCACGGACCGAGTACATCGACCGGCTGATCAGGAGGCTCGACGAACGGGCGGACAACCGTTCCGACCACCGGGCACAGCTCCGGGAGGAACTCTCGGAGCGGGGGCGAACTGGCGACCCGATCGAGCGGCTACAGCGTGGCTACCAGCGGCGCAACGAGCGCAGTGTCCCCGAAGCGCTCGGTGGCCTCCGGATGCGCGTCGACGCCGAACCCGCCTACCTGACCCGGCGGGCCATCGACGGCGAGACGGTCCAGCCCATCGCGCGCGGAACGACCGAATATCCGCTCATCACCCGGAACTGGAACGTAATGACGCTGCCCTACGGTGATATCATCGAGACCCTCGTCGGCGCAATCCTGGGCCCGAAGACAACGCGGCTCCGGACTGGCGCGCAGGTGCTCCGGACCATCGAGCGGTCGAACGACACCAGCCACGACGTCGACACCGCCCGACTCGAACGGGACGTGCGTCGGGGAACCCAGCACACACTCGCGACGGCCCGACAGACGCTCGCCGAGTTCGGGCTCGGGGACAGAGCGAGTCGACGGGCGGCCATCGCGGCTGCGATGAGCCGGTGGGAGTCGCCCGGGGCACGGGCACTCGCCGTCGCCAACGGGTCGGCCGCGGCGGCGATTCATGGGGCGGCCGCCGCGCGGTGGTCGGGCGCGCTGACCGACCGGGAGCGTGACCTGCTGGCGTTGCGGCTCCGCTACGATATGCGCGCGGCGGCCACCTCGAAGCGGGCCAGGCCGGCCGAACCTGCCGTCGACGACACTTCGCGGGCGTTCCGCGCCGCGATGCGCGAGGGGATCGCCAGCGAGATGGAAGACTCGGTAGCCGAGGCCGGCAGGGCGACCGCGTCGGACCTGGCGGGACGGTCGCTCGGCCGGCTGCCCGCGGGCATGCCCGTCGCGCCGGCGCCGGGATTCTGGTACGCCACAATCAACCTCTGGCGGGTCGAAGTCGCCGGCGAGTACGCCCGCTTCACCGTCAGGGTGCCCCGGGGGACGCCCGACGACCCGGGTGCGCAACTCCACTACGTCCGGGAGGACGAACCGGTCGCCATCGACGTCGACGGCGACGGGTCGCCCGAGCGGCTCGGCCGGACGACGCGCGTCTCGTTCCGGACCGGAACGGAGGTGGCGATCGCGGTCCCGCCGGGGCCACAGGGTGTCGGCGACGTCGACGGCCAGGCACGCGAGGAGTCGCCGGGCTGGCCGGAGCCGGGACGCTGACCCGTCGTTGCAGCCACGACGAAGTGACACTCACTTGTACCCCGCCCGGCTACAGCGCGGTATGCTCAGAGGCGAGTTCCCGTCGGCGGGCACGGCGACCGGCGAGGCGCTTCGGGCGGACTACGACGAGGTGCTCGCGGCGACCGTCGAGCAGGTGGGCGCGGGGACGGTCGCGAGCGAGACCGGCATCGAGGAGACGACGCTGCAGCGACTGCTCGACGGCGCGTCGCCCGACCTCTCGCTGGAGGAGGCGGCCGCGATCCTCGCGACCCATCCCGACAGGCCCGACGCGGAGACGCTGCTCGCGGAAGCGCGGGACCTCCTCCTGGTGGGGATGTCGACGGCGGTCCTCGATGTGGAGAGGGTTGCCGCCGGCATCGACAGCGGGATGGAGCCAAAGGAGATCCAGCAGAAAGTCGAGGGACGGCACCCGATATCACTCGACGAGTACGCCCGCCTGCACGCCCACATCGAGGGGGAAAAGCCGTAATGCGCGTCGCGATCCTGGGGTGTGGCTACGTGGGCATCGAGCTGGGCCGGCAGCTCTCTGCCGACCACGAGGTCGTCGGCGTGCGGCGTTCCGCGGAGGGCGTCGCCGCCATCGAGGAGGCGGGGTTCGACGCGGTCCGGGCGGACGTGACCGACCCCGACGCGCTCGCGGCCGTGCCGGACGCCGACGCCGTCGTCTTCGCGGCGAGTTCCGGCGGGCGCGGCCCCGAGGCCGCCCGAAAGGTCTACGTCGAGGGACAGCGGACCGCCATCGACCACTTCGGGTCGCGGGCCTCGCCGCCGGATCGCTACGTCTACACCTCGAGCACGGGCGTCTACGGCGACCACGGCGGCGACTGGGTCGACGAGGAGACGCCCCTCGACCCGACGACCGAGAAGACGGAGGTCCTTGCGACGGCCGAGCGTGTGGCGCTGGAGCGACCCCGCGACCTCGGCGTCGACGGCACCGTCGCGCGGTTCGCCGGCCTGTACGGTCCCGACCGCTACCGCCTGGAGCGGTACGTCGAGGGTCCCGTCACGGAGGGCTACCTGAACATGATCCACCGCGACGACGCGGCCGGCGCGGTCCGGTTCCTCCTGGCGTCCGACGTCGCTCGCGGAGAGGTGGTGCTGGTCGTCGACGACGAACCCGTCGAGAAGTGGGCGTTCGCCGACTGGCTGGCCGAACAGTGTGGGCGGGACCCGCCGCCGAAGCGGACGGTTGCCGAGCGACTGGCCGAGGACGACCTCTCGGCGGCCGCGCGGCGGCGCCTCCGGACGAGCAAGCGCTGCTCGAACGACAAACTCCGGGCGCTGGGATACGAGTTCGCCTACCCCACCTACCGCGAGGGGTACGCCCCGGCCGTCGAGGCGTACCGGGCCGGGTAGCCCCGCGAGCGGGCGTCACGCCCGAGGGGAACGTATTTTTGTCTCGGGAACGAGCGTCGACCGTATGGACGTGGCCGGTGGGACTGCCCTCCAGTTCGACGGGCTCGCAGCCGTCCGTGGGGACCCGCTCCTCATGGCGGCAGTCGCCGCCGGGGTCGTTCTCGCGCTGGTCCTCGGATGGCTGCTGTTCCGCCGTCTCACCCGGACGGCGGGCGAGCGGTTGGCCCGGGTGCTCGGGCGGTACGACGAAATCTCAGTCCTGATGCACCCGAACCCGGACCCGGACGCGATGTCTGCGGCGCTTGCGGTCGACACGCTGGCCGGAAGCGTCGACACGGAAACGACCATGCAGTACTCCGGCCAGATCCGCCACCAGGAGAACCGCGCGTTCGAGACCGTCCTGGACGTGGAGTTCGAGCAAATCGAGTCGAGTGCCGACCTGGCCGGCGAGGCGGTGGTGCTGGTCGACCACAACGAACCCCGCGGGTTCTCGGGCACCGGAAGCGTCAAGCCGGTGGCCGTCGTCGACCACCATCCCGGCGACGGCACTGGGGCCGCCTTCACCGACGTCCGGAGCGAGACGGGTGCGTGTGCCAGCATCTTCGCGGAGTACTTCCGGGAGATGGGCTGGGAACCCGTCGGCCCGGACGACATCGGGACGGTCGAGAACGGTGAGGCGACGCTCGAACCGCTCGTGTCGACCGGGCTGGTCTACGGCGTCCAGTCCGACACCAAGTCGCTGACCTCGGGCTGTTCGAGCACGGAGTTCGCGGCCGCCGAGTACCTCTACCCGGGCGTCGACGAGGAACTGCTCGACCGCATCGCGAACCCACAGGTGGACGCCGAAGTCCTCGATATCAAGGCGACGGCCATCAGCGAGCGGGACGTCCGCAGCCCGTTCGCTGTCAGCGACGTCGGGACCGTCTCGAACGTCGACGCCATCGCACAGGCGGCAGACGAACTCCACCGCCTGGAGGGCGTGACCGCGGTCGTCGTGCTGGGCGACCGGGACGGAACCCTCCACCTCTCGGGGCGCGCGCGCGACGACCGGGTCCACA
This sequence comes from uncultured Halobacteriales archaeon, assembly GCA_964623935.1. Lineage (GTDB taxonomy): Archaea > Halobacteriota > Halobacteria > Halobacteriales > Haloarculaceae > SW-9-67-25. The sequence goes on along the minus strand of CAZUWC010000005.1, from coordinate 4,946 downwards.
TGGGGAAGACGCTCCGTGCGGTCGTCGAGGACATCCCCATGGCGGGCGCCGGCGGCCACGCACGCATGGGCGGGGGACAACTGTCCATCGAACACATGGAGGGGATCGGCCCCAGCGGCGGCCTCGGCCGCGAGGAACTCAAGGAGGAGCTGTTCGCGGCGATGGGCGGCGACATCTGAGCGCGTGCAGGTGCTTTTACCACCAGCGGCCGAAGCGACGGCATGGCAACTCGCGAGGCGACCTGGGAGTACCGGGACCGCTTTTCCGAGCGGTTCGCCCGGACCTACTTCCGTTCCTACGCCGACTGTGTGGTCTCGAGTATCGGCCTCGGGACGTATCTGGGCGACCCGACTGACGCGGCCGACGAGTCCTACCGCGAGGCCGCAATCACGGCCCTCGAATCGGGCGTGAACGTCCTCGATACGGCGATCAACTACCGCCACCAGCGAAGCGAGCGCGTCGTCGGCCAGGCGCTCCGCGAGGCCGACGTCGACCGCGAATCCGTCGTCGTCGCCACCAAGGGCGGGTTCGTCCCCTTCGACGGCGGGCGGCCGGCCGACCCCGGCCGGTACGTCCGCGAGGAGTACGTCGATACAGGGCTGGTCGAGCCGTCGGACCTCGCGATGGGCCAGCACTGCATCGCGCCGGCGTTCGTCGACGATCAGCTCGACCGCTCGCTATCGAATCTCGACCTGGACACCGTCGACCTCTACTACGTCCACAACCCCGAGACACAACTCGAGGTCCGCTCGCGCGAGGCGGTCTACGACCAACTGGAGGAGACGTTCACCCGCTTAGAGGAGCGGGCCGCAGCCGGCGACATCCGCCACTACGGCGTCGCGACCTGGGACGCGTTCCGCGTGCCCGAAGACCACGAGCAGTCCCTCTCGCTTCCCGAGGTGGTCGAGCGGGCGCGGACCGCTGCCGAGCGGGCCGGCACCGACTCGACGCATCTGCGGGCGGTCCAGCTTCCGTTCAACGTCTTCATGGCCGACGCCTTCACCGTCGAGTCTCACGAGGGCGCCGACGGCGCGCAGAGCGCGCTGTGGTTCGCCAGCGACGCCGGCCTGGACGTCTTCACGAGTGCCTCCATCATGCAGGGCCGACTGGCTGCCGAGATGCCAGACAGGGTAGAGGCGAAACTCGACGGCGAGACACGAGCACAGCGTGCCATCAACTTCGCGCGCAGCGCCCCCGGCGTGACCTGCTCGCTCGTGGGCATGGGCTCGCCGGACCACGTCGCGGAGAACGTCGCCGCGGGCACCTACGAACCGCTTGGCGCGTCTGCCTTCGACGCCGTCTTCGAGTAGCCACGGTCGTCGGCAGTATCATACTGCCGGCTATAACTACGTGAAGATATTCGACCCACCGGGGGGTCGAAATTGCTCACGGGCTTATAGCCGGCAGTATCAACCGACCTCCTTCCACTCCTGGCCACACTCCGGACACACCCGCAGTCTGCCGACCTCCTCGGGGTCGTTGCGGGTGTCCAGTTCCTCACCACAGGACGCACACGTCACGCGCTCGTAGGTGTCTTTCTTCAGGTCGCCTGCGCGGAGGCCCTTCCGGACTGATTCCATGTGTCTGGGTATGACACGGAGTGACAAAAACCTCCTGGGGAATCGCGCCACTTTTTCGGTTCCAACCCCTATCGTGGTGCGATGGAGTACGTCCAGGAGCGGGTCGCAACGCTCCACGATTTCGGCGGGGCCACCCCGGACGCGCCGGCCGACCGCGCGACCGTCGTCGTCCCGATGACCGACTGCGACCACGCGAGTCTCGCCGCCGAGCGCGTCCTCTCGACGCTCGAACGGGTCGACCCCCAGCGGGTCGTGGTCCCCCTCAGGGCGAGTCCCGACCGGGTGGGCGACGTTCTCGCCTGGGTCGATGGGTTCGACCTGGACGCGGAGGTCCTGTGGTGTACTGCCCCGCGCCTGGAGGCGCGCCTCGCCGAACTCGGACTTGACGGGGAGGCGGGCAAGGGCCGCGACGTCTGGCTCGCACTCGGGCTGGCGGCCGACTCCGAGTACGTCGCCGTCCACGACGTCGACGCGAGCAACTACGACGAGTCGCTCGTCGCGAAACTCCTCTTTCCACTGACCGTCGGCTACGACTTCTCGAAGGGCTACTACGCCCGCGTCGAGGACGACCGCCTCTATGGCCGACTGGCCCGGCTGTTCGTCGCGCCGTTGTTCGACGCGCTCTCTCGGGCCCACGACGACCCGCTGTTGGACTATCTCGGGGCGTTCCGCTATCCGCTGGCCGGCGAGTTCGCAGCCACCGGCGAGTTCGTTCGTCGGGTGCGCGTCCAGCGGGGCTGGGGCCTCGAACTGGGGACGCTCGGGGAGGCCTACGCCGTCGCCGGGTTCGATGGGAGCGCACAGGTCGACCTCGGCGTCCACGAACACGACCACCGCTCGGTCTCGGGGCCCGAGGGCCTCGGCGACATGTCGCGTGGCGTCGGGGACGCGCTCTTCCACGCGCTGGCGGATGCCGGAATCGAGCCCGACTTCGAGACGCTGCCGGAGCGGTACCGCGAGCGGGCGTCTGCGCTGGTCGACCAGTACGCGGCCGACGCGGCGTTCAACGGCATCGAGTACGACCACGTCGCCGAGCGGGAACAGGTGGAGACGTACGCGGATGCCATCGGCCCGGCGGGGCCGGATCGGCGGCTCCCGGCCTGGCGCGACGCCCCGCTCGATCCGGCGGCGGTCCGGGAGCTCTCGCGGGAGGCCATCGCGGCGGCCGAACGCTGAAGGGAGTGGGCCCCGCGGTCCACGTATGGACCCGGCGCCGGACGAACTCGCGGGCGTGGTGGACCTCTTCGGGGCGCTCACGCCGAGGGAACTTCGGCGCGCGCTCGCCGAACTCGCGTTCAAGCGCGGCGACGACGACGACCCGGAACAGTTCGGCGCGACCGTCGCGGACGCCCGCCAGTCCTACCACCTCGTCGCCGTCGACACGGGCGTGGCCGGTCTGGACGACCCGGCGGCCGACGACCTGCTCGTGGTGGGCCCAGTCGCGTTCCCGACCCTCCCCGAGGGCGCGAGGGACCTGCCCCACATCCTCGATATCCCCGAACGGGACCCTGACCGGGAGGCAGTGACGACAGCGGCCACAACGAGGTTCCGAGAGGATGCCGCCAGGGCGATCGACGACGGCGACACCGAGCGGATCCGCACCCTCCTCGATATCAGTTACGAACTGGAGACCTGGGGCGGGATGGACCTCTCGACGACACGCGAGCGCATGGACGACGAACTCGCACGAGACCGATAGCATAAGAATCCCGGGGCCTGACGAAACGCGTATGGACCTGTCCGGTGTACGTCGGCACGAGTCGACGGCGGTCACCGACCAGGAGCGGGAGGCGGCCGTCGTGGTGCCCGTCGTCGAGGCCCCGGACCCCCACCTCCTGTTCACGAAGCGGGCCGACCACCTCCAGGACCACCCCGGCCAGATGAGTTTCCCCGGCGGCGGCCGCGAACCCGAGGACGGGGACCTCCGCGAGACCGCACTCCGGGAGGCACGCGAGGAGGTCGGCCTGGAGGGCGCGGAGGTCGATTGCGCGGGTCGCCTCGACGACATCCGTACGGTGACGCGGTACTCGGTCCGGCCGTTCGTCGCGCGGGTCCCCGACAGGACCTACGAACCCTGCGACCAGGAGGTCGCCGAGATCGCCGTCCTCCCGCTCTCGGCGCTGACCGACCGCGACAACTACGACAGCGAGCGCCGCGACCACCCCTACTACGGCGAGATCCGCCTGCACTTCTTCCGTGTCGAGGGCTACACCGTCTGGGGGGCGACCGCGCGCATCCTCGTGCAGTTTCTCGAACTCGTGACCGACTGGGAGGTCCCGGCAGAACCCGACCGGGTCGTCGACGCCGACGCCGACTACCCCGTGTGAAGGGTGGTCGAGTGCGACACCTTGCTCGGCCGAGGAACGACAGGATTTTGCCCGTCCTCTCCACATCAGGTGGTGATGACTGCACTGACCGGGGCGTCGCTCGCGGACGTGGGCGTGGACGCGGTGGCACTCAAGCCTACCGAGGTCGACGTCCGCCGGGCGACCGGGCTGTCGGTCGGGACGCTGACGGTCGATTACGAGGGCCGCGACCACGTCCCGACGCCAGCGACCCTGCGCGAGGTCGGGACCGACCGCGACCTGCGCGTGACCGTCCCGGTACGTGCCGACGGGTTCGACCCACACGGCGAGGACGACCTCCTGCGGTCACTCCCCGAGGCGGTCGGCGTCGTGGCGGTCGCCGGCAACCCCGCGTACCTCGACGCCCGGGAGTGTCGCCGTGCCATCGCGCCGCGCCTCCGGAAGGTCGCCGCCCGGGCAGATGACCCCTGGGTTGGCACGGAGAGCGTCGAGCGGGTCGCCCTCGCAGTGGGAGGCACCCAGTACGACCTTCTCTCGGGCACCACGGAGGCTGAGGTCCGCGCGCTCCGCTCGGCCGGGTTCGACGGCGACGTCGCGGTGTACGCCCCGCTCGTGCTCACCGACGACGAGGACACCGTCCTCGACGCACTCGGGGCCTACGCTGCCCGCCGGCCGGACGTCCGGGAACGCCTCCCGGCCGACTCGCCGACCGACGGGCAGGCTATCGGCGACGCACGCGACGCGTTGCTCGGAGGGTGCAGGCGGTACGGGCTGGCTGGCGACGTCGAAACCGTCTCGGCCCGCGTCGAGGGCCTCCACGAGGCCGGTATCGACCACGTCGTCGCCTATCCCGCCCGCGGACTCGATCCCTTCCTCGGCTGATCACGGCAGCGGGAACTTAGCGCCACTCTCGACTGATACGAATGAAACGCCTCTTCACAGCGGTGTTAACGGCCAGCCAGAAAGCCCCCGCGTGCTCGGCTAGTCACTATCGGCTACGTGAGAGATACGACTGCTATGACCAGCCAGAAAGCCCCCGCGGGCTCGGCTCCCGGGACTC
>CAZUWC010000004.1:0-18478 GCA_964623935.1 uncultured Halobacteriales archaeon | reverse complement strand
AATCTCTGAAGGAACGACGACGGTGACTGCTGACAGCCAGAAAGCCCCCGGCCGTGCGGCCGGCGCACACCGTGGCGGCATCCGGGTCACGGCGATTTTCCGGTCGCTTCCGTGATCACTTCGGCCGCCACCTCGCGGGGGTCCGCGTCGGGGTCGTCCAGGGCCGCCCAGACGTCGTCGCTGCGCACGACCGCACGCAGGGCCGCGCGGCGCTTCTCGGCCGGCCACTCGCGCAGGTCCGCCCGGAAATCAGCGGCGAGGTCCGCCATCGCGCCGGCGTTCTCGACGGCCGGTTCGAGTCGCTCGCGGAGGTACTTGCTGAGTGCCGGGCTCCGGCCGCCGGTCGCGACGGCGACCACCACCGGGCCGTCCCGCACCGTTGCCGGGACGACGACGCTGCCGGCCCGACGGGCGCCGCTCTCGTCCGCGCGGTTGACGAGTACGCCCTGCTCGCGGGCGGCCCGCTCGATGGCCGCGTTCACGTCGGCGTCGTCGGTCGCCGCCACGGCGAGGGCGGGATTGGCGCGGTCGAACCACCCCGCCACGTCGTCGGGGCCGGGCGCCCCGCGCACCAGCCGTGCGGCCCCGAAGTCGGCGTCCGCGAAGTCGGGGCTGACGACGACGACGCGGGCCTCGCGGGCAAAGCGACAGGCCTTCCGGGCGCCGACGGGGCCGCCGCCGAACACGAGGACCGTCTCGCCGGCGAAGTCGTGGAGCAGCGGGAGCATCGCTGTCCCATTTTCGCCCGCCACACTAAAACTCCCGTCAGAACGAGCCTGCGTATCGATCATGTCGAGGTCGGTTCGACACCGGAACGGTGGGGGTTTGTATGCCCTCGTCTACCATGCTGTAGAGACTCAAGGGTAGCGTGCCATGGTGTCTCTTGGCAATGGCCCAGATCGCAGAACGAACCGGAATCTTGAACGAGACAACCATGACGCTGCACAAGCAGGACCCGGGAACGGATGGGTACCAGACGCCGTGTGGTCACGTCTCACACGTTGCCCAGGAACGATTACGACTCGTCGAAGTTGCACACGTCACCGAGCAGTACAGCGTGAGCAGGTGTGGACAGTGTTTCGAAGCCGGTGGGGGCTACTGATCGGAACGGGGACCTCGGCCGTTTGCACGGCATCCAGTGACCGCACTACTCCAGGACGGCGGCCCCGGGTTCGTCGGCCTGGCCCCGGACTGCCGAGGCCTCGTAGCCCCGCTCGCGGACTGCCGCCAGGAGACCCCGGGTGTCGGCCTCGGCCTCGAAGTAGAAGACCACGTCGAAGCTCCCGTCCCGGAGGAGTTGCTGGCACTCCCAGACGAACTCGTCGGCCGCGAGGGTCAGCCCCTGGTGCTGGTTGGAGGCGAACTCGGGGTCGTCGTTGCCCGAGTAGACGTAGGTGTCGGCGGGGTCCTGGCCGGCGTGGGTCGCGATCAGGTCGCCGACCGCCAGGGTGGCCTGGTGCATCCGCGTCTCCTCGTCGCCCCCGAAGTCGGTCTGGACGACGAGGCCGTCGAGGTCGATCTCGCCGGGCTGGAGGAGTTGCCAGGTCCGGCGCCGCAGGTCCGCGTCGAGAGCGTCCGCGTCGGCGTCGGTCATACACGGATGTCCGCCGTCGCGCCAATACGCGTGTCGGTTACGCCTCGCGGAGTTCCTCGAGCAGGTCCAGCGCCTCCTCGGCCATCTCGCGGGTGGCGACGCCGCCGTAGTGGGCGCGCTCGCGGAGCTGGGCCAGCCGGCGTGCCCGCGGGTCCGCGTCGATGGCGTCGAGATACTGCCGGACGGTCTCGCCCTCCCGGCGGGGGCGGTGGCGCCGTTCGAGCAGGTAGACCAGCCGTTCGTAGGCCGCCTCGACGTCGGTCCGGGGGTCCGAGCGCCCCACGTACCGGAGCCACAGCGAGCGGTAGGCCCGGTCGGCAGCGCCGCTCCGGCGGAGTCCCGCCACCGCTCCCGCGAGGACGACCGCTCCCAGCGCGATCTGTTCCCGCGAGGGGAGCGGCGAGGACCCGCCGTCCTGCGCGGCGGCGACCTCCTCGGGCCGGCCCTGGATCGCCTCGACGATCTCGGGGTTGGACGCGTTGATGTCCGCCGGGTCGGACGGCGTGGAGGCCTGTTCGGCCTGCGCCGCGGGGTCGCCCTCGGGCAGTGGCGTCGCCCGCTCGTTCCCGAGGGTCTCGTTGGTGTCGACGTTCGTCTCGTTTTCCGTTCTGGCCTGGTCGAGACGTGACCGCTCGGCGGTTTCGCGGGGGGCCGTCGGCGTCGGGTCGAAGGGCACCCACCCCTGGCCCGGGAAGTAGACCTCGACCCAGGCGTGGGAGTCGTAGCCCCGGACGACGTACGTGTCCTCGTCGACCTGTTCGCCGGGCGTGTAGCCGACCGTCAGCCGCGCGGGGATGTCCTGGGAGCGCAACATCGTGACCATCGTCGTCGCGAAGTACGTACAGTAGCCCGCCTCCATTTCGAAGAGGAACGCGTCCGCGACGTTGCCCTCTGGCCGGTCGACGTCCAGCGAGTACTCCTTGGTCGACTCGAGGTACTCCTCGACGGTCCGGACGGTCTCGTAGCGGTTCGAGGCCGACGCGGTGACGTTCGCGGTGCGCTCGGCCACGCGGTCGGGCGTGCTCTCGGGTAGCTGGGTGAACTGTTCCTCGATCTCCGCGGGGTCGTCCGACCCGGCGGCCGCGAGGTCCTCCGCGGAGACGTCGGGGACGGCGCTGGTCACCTGGTAGCTGTCACCGGGGTCGAGGCTCTCGGCCGGCCGCAACCCGCCGAGGCTGGTGACCTGTGCGGTGTCGGCGGTCCCCCCGGAGACGTCGACCGGGCGCCAGGCGGCCGGCATCGTCGAGATGGACGACTCCGCCCGGAAGGTCTGTTCGAGGCGCCGCGATTCGCCGGGCGGGAAGCCCAGCGGCCGCTCGCCGGGCCGGGCCGGTTCGCCCGTCCGGACCCACCCCTCGCCCGTGTAGCGGTCGAAACTCGACGTCCGCCAGAACTTCGACTCCGGGGCAGTCACGGTGTAGCGCACCTCCGGGGACAGCGAGATCGACCCCACCAGTTCCACCTCCGAGTCGGTGTCGACGATGCTCGCCTCGACGGTCGTGTTACCGCCGCCGCCGCCCAGCGCGACCGGCGAGGCCGACCCCGCCGGCGTCACCGTGATCAAAAGCGGCGTCACCACCATCACCGCGAGGACGACCGCGACCGGTTCGGCGGCCGACAGCGACGCACCCCCGCGGTCGAGGTCGCCGAGACCGACCAGGCCGGCCGCGCTGACCACGCCCAGTAGCGTCTGGGGGACCGACGCGTCGCCCGTGAGAACGAAATACGAGAGCGTCCCGCCCCCGACCAGCGCCGCCGTGCTGTACCACCCGCGCAGCGAGAGGTACCAGGCGACCAGGACGGGCGTCGGCGCGACCGACAGCGCCCAGACGTCCGACTGCTTGATCTCGAGCAGCGACTGGCCCGTCAGCAGTTCGAGATTGCTCTCGAGCATCGCCACGAACTGGGGGTCGTGGGGCAACGAGAGGACGTACCAGACGAGGCCGACCGCGAGCAGCGCCGCCGCCACCGCGAAGGTGACGACGACCCGGACCGTCCGGGCGAAGACCGTCGCGGCGACCAGCGACGCCCCCGCGATGAGGAACAGCAGCGTGGGGTTGCCGTCCACCTGGACGATGCCGTACAGGACCGACAGCACCGCCCCCAGCAGTCCGGCCGTCGCCAGCAGCGCCAGCGCCCGCGTCGGGCGGACCGACGGCAGCGCACCGCGCACCCGGTCGGCAGTGTTCACGCTCACGCCACCACCTCCCGACCGTCTTCGTCGGCTGCGTCGGCCTCCCTGGCGACGGCACTGTCCGTGCGGCGTTTCGTCCCGGTCACCAGCGAGTCGAACGACCGCTCGCCCTCGGGCAGGCGCACGGTAGTCGTCCGGGCGTTGGCGCTGATGGCGACGTCCGCGGCGGCGCGTGCCGCCTCCTCGACGTCGCCGCTGCCGGCCGTCGCGAGCAGGCGCATCGCGTTCTCGCGGTGGGTCTCGCCCGACCCCGGCGCGAGGTGGCCGTCGGGTACCCACAGTTCGACCGTCAGGCCGGCCGCGAGCGCGGCGTCGGTCAGCGTCGCTGCCGCGCCGGCCATCCGGTCCTCGGCGCCGGGAGCGGCCCCGGCGGCGACCCGCAACGTCTCGGTGCGCTCGGTCGGCGAGAACTCCATCACCAGAAACTCCTCGTGTTTGGCGCTGGACTTCCAGTGGACGTTCCGCAGGGGGTCGCCGGGGACGTATTCGCGGAGGCGGTCGAACTCCTGGCGCTCGGCGGTCATGGGGTCCGCGAGGATGCCCCCGAGCGTCGGGTCCGCGAGGACGTACACCTGCGGGTAGACGACCAGATGCGCTGTCGCCTCCGGCTGGACGCGGCGCTCGACCAGCCCCAGCGGGTCGCGCTGGGCGACCGTCGGCGGCCCCACCTCGTAGACGCCGCGGGCCTCCAGAGTGAGCGACTGCTCGAAGGACCGCGGGAGCGGCCCCGTCTCGTCGACTGGCGGCCCGGTCAATCCCTCGGGGAGGGTCTGCCGGACCCGCGCGAGGCCGTCGCCCTCGACGCGAAAGGAGAGGGTCCGCTCCTCGCCCGGAAAGCCCGCCCGCGGTTCCTCGAAGGAGACACTCGGCGGGTCAGAACGCCGGACGAGGACGGCAGCGACGGCCAGGCCAGCCAGGGTCGGCGCGGCGACGGCGTTCAGAGAGCGCTCGCCGAACCCCCACGCGAGCGCGACTGCGGCCACGACGACGGCGAGCGCCGTCCAGCCGCGGGTCGTGAGTCGCATCGCTACCGGACCCCGACGGACGAGAGCGCCTCCTCGACGATGTCGCCCGGGGTCCGGTCGGTGGCCGTCCTGATCCGGTGGGTGAGCACCGACCGCGCCTCGGTCTGGATGTCGTCGGGGATGACGTAGTCGCGACCGTCCAGCAGTGCGCGGCCCTGGGCGGCACGCAACAGCGAGATGGTGCCCCGTGGGCTGACTCCCAGTTGCGCGTTCTCGCGGGTGTAGGTCGTCAGTTCCGTCGCGTACAGGCGGACGTGCTCGGCGACGGTGACGCTGGCGGCCACGTCGCGGGCGTGCTGGAGGTCGGCGAGCGACGCCACCGGTTCGAGGCGCTCGATGGGGTGGCTGCCGACCACGCGGGCGAGCATCTCCGTCTCCTCCTCTGTGTCGGGGTAGCCCAGGTGGAGTTTCTTCAGGAAACGGTCGACCTCGGCCATCGGGAGGTCGTAGGCGCGGTCGCCCTCGACGGTGTTCTGGGTCGCGATGACAGTGAAGGGCTCGGGGATTGCGTGGGTCTCGCCGTCGACGGTGACCTGCTCTTCCTCCATCGCCTCCAGCAGGGCGCTCTGTGTCTTGGGCGGTGCCCTGTTTATCTCGTCGCCCAGAACGACGTTGGCGAAGATGGGGCCGGGACGGAACTCGAACTCCTGGGTCTTCTGGTTGTAGATGTTGACGCCCGTCACGTCCGACGGGAGGAGGTCGGGCGTGAACTGGACGCGCTTGAACGAACCGTCGAACGACTCCGCGACCGCGCGGGCGAGCATCGTCTTGCCCACGCCCGGGACGTCCTCCAGGAGGATGTGCCCGCGACCCAGCAGCGCGGTCACCATGTGCTCGATCTCCTCGTGGTGGCCGACGATGACCGTCTCGACGTTCTCGACGACGTCCTCGACGACGGCGCTCGTCTCCTCGATCGTACTCTCCAGCGTCGGGTCCGGTACGTCTGTCTCTGTATCAGTCATGGATAGCGGGACCACCGCGCGCGACTGCGTCGCCGAGTGCGACAGGTATGTGGTGTCTCCCCACGGCGCGAGCCTCTGAACGCCTGTTGTGCCCGGAGGATAGTAAGGGTGCCGGGTCCGTGAACCGGTCGCACACCCGCCGGTCGTGTACGCCCCCGACAGCGCGGCCACAGACACAAGTCTCCGGCGGGCGAGGCTCGGGTATGCCCGGGCGTTCACCGACCCGCCGTCGGTTTCTCGGCCGCGTCGGGGGCCTCGCGGGTGTCGCCGGAGCGGCGGTCCTGGCCGGTTGCTCCTCCGGGAGTGCCACAGGGCCGGCCGGCTACACCGACTGGCTCGCCGCACCGGGCGAGTTCGGCGGGCGGCGGTACGCCTTCCAGCACTACGACCTCGCCACCATCCGCGACCAGCACGATGCGTTCGACGCAGCCGTGTACGGACCCTACCGGCAGTGGGCCGCCGACGGCTACGCCCACTTCGGGCTCCCCTTCGAGGCCGTCGAACGGGAGACGCTCGGCGTCAACCAGCGGGTCACCGTCCTCCACGGGGAGTGGGACCGCGCGACGGTCGACGAGCACCTCCGGGCGACCGGCTACCTCGCGGCCGACCCCTACGCCGGGTTCGACTTCTACCACCACCGGATCGCCGAACTGGCGATCGCCCTCGACGACGACCGCCTGCTCCGTGCTCGCCGGACCGACCGGTCGCCGCTGGGGACGGTCCGGCTGTTCGTCGAGGTCGGCGCGGGCGAGGGCCGGCGGTACGTCCAGGCCGACACCGTGGCCGCGGAACTGGCCCGGCGACTCGGCACGGCGACGTACGTCTTCGGCTTCCCACACCCCCGCGTCGAGACCGCTGCCCCCGAGCGTGGGGAGTTCCGGGGCGCCGAGTCCCGGGGGCTGGCCCGGACCGTCGACGGCGCGGAGACGACCGACCGGGTGGTGGTGACCTTCCGCGACGAGGACGCGGCCGCAGACGCGACGGGCGGTGTCGAGACCTGGACGCAGCACTCCGGATTCTTCCGGAAGGCCACGTCACTCGACGTCGGCGTCGAGGGCCGGTCGGCGGTCGTGACCGCCCGCAAGCCGACGGCCAGCCTGGAGACGGTCGCGCCCCTGCTGTGACGGGGCGTTGGTCGTCCCGGCCCACACGGCTTCGTGTTTCAGCACCGGAAACGGTGGGCAGGGATTAAAGCCACGACGACACGACGCCCCAACAGGCATGTTGTTCGGTACCACCCGACGTTCCCCCGTGCCGGGGTGCAGCGAGTTCTTCCGGCACCGTGATACGCGGGTCGGAGTCGGGATCAGCGTCGCCGCCCTCGCGGTCGTCGCCGAGTGGTTGACCCCCCTCCCCGGACTCAGACTGCTCCTGGCCGTCGCCGTCATCGCCGGGCCGGCGGTGCTGTTCGACCGGTTCTGGCGGTTCCTCGTGGCGTTGCGGGACGAGGACATCGACGAACTGCTCGGCCGGCGGTACAGCCGCGACTGGCGGGGCTGGCGGCTCCTGTGGCCGGCGTTCGTCGGCGTCTGGGCACTCGACCTGGTCGCGACGGTGTGGTTCTTCTTCGTCCCGACCGTCAGCGAACTCCACCCCGTGACCGTCGCCCTCTACGGTATCGCGGGCGTGCCGGGTGTCCTGGCTGCCGGGACAGCCTACGCGCTCGTCGCCGTCGCGCTCGTGCGGGCGCTCCCGGCACCACGCGACTTCGACTTCCTGCTGGCGGCGACACTGTGGTACGGAGTGCTCGTCGTCCACAACTCCGTCCTCCTGCTCGGGGGGAAGACCTGACCCGCTCGGGGGTCGCACGGAGCGGCGCCGCGTCCGGGGAGACCTCCACCGGGGAGACCGCCGGCGCGGATCCCACGGAGGCGTCGGGTGCCGGCGGGCTCCCGTCCAGTGACAACTGACCCGACGGACGCGGTGAGGAATGTGGGGCCGGGGTGTTGGCCGCGCGGAACCGGTCGGCAGTCTCGACGGCGGCGTACACGAGGATGAACCCGAGCGCGTACCCGAGCAGGTGCGTGTAGAGGTTGAGCGTGCCCGTCCCGTCGGTCGGGTTCGCCGGGAACGCCGCGAACTGGACGGCGAAGACGAGCACGACCCCGACGGCGGCCAGTTCGAGATACCCGGGTTCGTGCAGCCCCGAACGCACTTTCGCGAGGACGCCGTCCGTTCGGCGGGCAACGGCGACGGCGTAGCCGAGCGCGACCACCGCGGCGGCGAGCGTCAGGCCGACGGCGGCGACGGCTGCCGTCACGTGCTCGGTCGCGACCGACCGCAGGCTCAGGACGGCGACCAGCGCGAGACTCCCGAAGAACAGGAGCGGTGCGAGGTCGGTTCGTGGCCCGACGTCGAACCACTCCTCGACGTAGGTCGCCACGGCCACGGGGAGATACCCCACGAACGCCATCGCGACGCCAGAGAAGCCAAAGCCAAACGCCGACCGGGGGAATGCGAGGTTCAGATACGAGAGGACGAGCGGGAACGCCAGCAGAAAGGTGAGGAACGCGGCGTAGAAACGGCGGCGCGTGCCGTTCATCGCGGCGAACAGGAGCGCGACAGCGACGACGGCGCCGTAGGTGAGGGCGTTGACGAGCAGGTGCTCCGGGCCGAGGTGGACGAAGTTGGCGGCGAAGGCGGTCACGGGCGAGGGGTCGGTGTACTCGAAGACCAGCCCGCGGCGCGTCTCGGCCGGCAACCGGTAGACGGCACCGAGCAGCAGGGGGACCCCGACGACGGCGAGGCCGTCGAGTGCTCGTACCCGACCCCGGAGTGACCGCAGAAACGGGTCGACGTCCCCGTCGTTCGGAGCAGCGGTGTTCGTCATTCCAGTACCCGTGGTGGTGTTCGTAACTGCGAGGAAGCCGCGGATAACTGTTCTCCTCCAATTTCAATTTTCAATAATAACTTCACCTTCGCTGTCACGATAGGTTCGACTCGGATTCCCCACTTCTCTCCGATAGTGTCTGTCGGTCCGCCGGGTCCCCCGGCCCGGGCTGTTTTCACTCCACCGAGAGGACGGTGATGCGGTGGGCCTCGACCTCCTCGACCATCGCGCCCCAGCCGCCGATTTCGACGGGGCCGTCCTCGGTGTCGACGATCATCCCGACCTGGCCGCTGTAGGTGGCGACAGGGACGTGTTCGGCGTCGCGGTCGTAGCCGTTGGCGACCACCTCGCGGACGGTCCCCTCGACGGTCCTGTCGGTCCCGGTCTCTGTGTCGACCCCCTCGATGAGGATGTCCACGGTCGCCCCGTCGGCCAGCAGCGGCGCGATATCGCGCACGCAGTACCGGATATCCAGGTAGTCCGTTGGCGGCTCACCGTCGGCCGCGGTGTAGTACACCTCCCAGATGTCCCACAGCACCGTCAGGAAGAACCAGTAGAGGACGTACGTGTGGGTCCGGTCGTCGACGAGGACGCCGTACTCGTTGGCGGACCCGCGGTTGGGCGCGAAACAGGACTCGGTGCGGTCGACGATGGCGACGAACGGCGCCGGCTTGTCGCGGGTGCGCGCCTCCGTGCAGACGGCGGCGACGTCCTCGCGGTCGGGCAAGGCGTCGCCCCCGGCCTCGCCGGTGTGCAGGGAGAGGTGGACGTTGGCGCCGTTCTCTTTGGCCTCCCGGAGCGCGGGCCTGAGGCGCTCGTACTGGGTGGCGGAAAGCGACACCTGTACCTGGTTTCGTGCCCCCCGGATGGCCTCGGCCGCGTAGTTGCGGACCGTCTCGAAGCGCTTGACGAGACTGACGACGGTCACCTCCATGGGCGGTTTCTCCCAGCGGCGTTCGATCTCCTCGGCGGCCACGCTGAACCGGTCGGCCCGCGTCCGGAGGTCGTCGAGGACCTCGTCGGGGCTGACCGCCCGCGCGTACAGCAGGTCCTGCTCGTAGGTCTCGATGTAGCCCGCGTCCTCCAGGTCGCGCAACACGTCGTAGATCCGCGGGTCCGGGACGTCGCTGGCCTCGGCGATTTCGGTCGCCGGCGCGGCCCCGAACGCCAGCAGCGTCACGTACGCGTCGGCCTGATACGGCGAGAAACCCGCGTCCTCCAGCACCGAGACGAGGTCGTCCCGTGCATCCACGGTCACCGCCCCCTCGATCGCTCCGTCGACTCGTCGCGACTGTCCATGGGAGACAGGTACTACGCACATTGTAAAAAGAATTGTCCAGCGACCCGACCGGGACGGACTCGCCGAAAGCGGGGGATCACCCCCGGATCGTGAGCCACTCACCGGCCACGCGCGGGAACGCGAGCATCGACACGGCAGCGACACAGGCTGCCCAGGGCAGCGCGACCAGGGGGCCCGAGAGGACGGGGGCGACGGCGCCTGCCAGCGCCAGGCCACCGAAACTCGCGACTGCCAGCGCGAGGTTGAAGTACCACAGCCGCAGGAGCAAAAGCGACGGCGAAACGCGGACCCATCCGAGTGCCGGCGTCGCTAGCGGGCGAACCCACCCCCCGCGGACGAGCGTTCCCACGAGCGTCATCGTCAGCCACGCCACCAACCCCGTGGCCTTGGCGTCGAGCAACCCCGGCGCCGGCGCGGCCATGATGGCAAAGAGGACCGGCAACGAGAGGATGGACACCTCGGCGTAGATCCGGACGGTGTCGTGGAGGAACATGCCGAATCCGCTCTTCTCGGCGCGGCCGAGTTGCCCGTATCCGTACCAGACACGTCGCACGTTCGACCGCGCGGCGGCAGTCTCGCGGCCGCGTGGCCCCTCCCTGCGACTCATACCCGCCCTCCGGGCGCGACGAGAATAAGCGTTCGTCGGGCGTGTGTCCCTGCCGACGCCCGTCCCAAGTATGATACTGTCGGCTATAACTTCGTGAGCGATTTCGCGCCCCGGGTGGGGCGAAACTGCTCACGGGCTTATAGCCGACAGTATGAGTAGCCGATGGGAACACGACTAGTTGTCAGGTCGCCACCGGCCCCCGATATCTTCACGGGGATAATCCTGATAGGTCCCATCGAGATACGTTGTGACACGGCCGTTTTCTTCGCTGAGTGTGATCGCCCACAGGACGTTTTCTCGGAGCGATGTTTCCAGCGCGCTCATATGTTTGGTCCCCATCCAGTCGGGGAATTTGAGGTCTCTGACGGCCGAAATCTCGTCCTGGCTCGGGCTCCGAACTCGAACCATCTGCTGTTGAATGGTTCCGTCTCCAGTCACGATGATCCCGCCATCCCGGCTGAATGAGACATCTTCAGCGACCCGGCGGAACGCCTCGGGAGAATCGAAGACGACTTTACACCGATCGGTCGGCCACGTATTCTCTCCTAGCGGGTCGGTGTACTCCTCGAAATCGGTTTCAGCGACGAGTAAAAAGTACAAACTGGGGCCGCTCACATACGGTTCGTCCCACCTATCGAACTCGACGCTCAATGATTCAGCAACATATCGGATCTGGTCCATGAGGTCCTGGCTGGTCGCGTACTTTTTCAAAACTTGGTCAATTTCTTCCATAGGCCTCTGTTTCCGATAAAGGCTGATCGCTGTTAAACGCTGTTCTCACCCCGGACTCCTCTGTTGGACATGCCCTCTCCGTCTTGCATTGCGTCAGAACAGCGTTATCACGCCACGGAGTCCGTGAAGACGAACACGGTCGACTCGCAGTCGGCACATGCCAGTGCGGCCCGCTCGGGGTTGTCGAACACGCTCCCCGGGCCGCCACAGCAGTTCTGCAGCGTCGTCTCCCGCACCTCGCCGCCACAGACGGGACAGACCGCGAGGAAGGTGCGCAACGGCTGGGCCGCCGGAGCGCGTCCCTCCTCGGGGACCTCCCACTCGGCGAGCGTCTCGACGGCCGCCGTCTCGGCGATGGCGACCGCCCGCGAGAGCCAGACGTCCCGCCCGCCGGCCAGCAGGAGACGGTCACCGTGGAACCGCGCGTCGACGTCCCCGCCAGCGGCGGCGGCCGCCCGCGCGGCCAGTTCGACGTCCGGCGCGTCCCGGAGGGCGGCCAGCCGGTCCGCCAAGGCCCGGCGGAACGCGTCGTCGAGAAACAGGTCCTCGCCGTCGGCCCGGAGGACGCCCCCCGCGACGAGTTGCTCCATCACGGCCTCGGGGTGGGGGTCCCGATCGCCGCCGAGCGTCCCGGATTCGACGCCGTCGCCGCCGTGTCCGAACTCGACGGGGAGCGGGGCGACCAGTTTCGGCGCGAACCGCGGCGTCCCCGGGACGACGTATCCCCGGAGCGCGAGGATGGCACCACTACCCAGGAGGACGAACACGGCGAGGGCGCGACTGGCAACCGAGAGGACGGCCGCGAGGACGAGGACGATAGCGGCGTTGACCGCCGTGCAGGGCCAGCAGCGGTTCGCGCCGGTGTAGGCCGGCCGGCGGAGGGTGTCGACGGGCCCCATGGGTCAGACGCGCCGTGCGGGTTTCTTCAGCGGTTCGCCGTGGACCCGCGCGTAGGCGGCCGGGAACACCGCGAGTCCGACCGCCTGGACGACCCCGCCCAGCAGTGTCAGCCACAGCGTGCCCACGGAGACGGCGAGGGCGGCGACACCGATTGTCGCTCCGAGGAAGAGGAGGCTGAAATAGCCCACCCGGAGGGGCAGGCTGGTCAGTTCTGCTCGGCGGGGCCAGTCGCCCGTGTCGATGGTCCCCGTCCGGAGGGCGGCGATGGTGACGCTCCCGCAGGCGATGGCGGTCAGGCCCGCGAGCGCCGACGCGTCCGGGTACCGCCCCTGGAGGACGAGCACGGCGAGAAAGGCCGGCGAGGACAGTCCCGCCAGTTCCATCCCGCCGAAGAAGATCTGTTCGAGCGCCGCGAGGAAGCGTCTGTACACGCTCATGGTGGGTGAGACGAGTCGGCCGGGTGTTCGGGTGTCGGATGCACGGTGGTCTGTCGAACGAGGTGTTGTTGGGGGCGCCTAATAAGCGGTTCCAAACGAACACTGCCGGACTCCCGGGGAACACGCTGTTTAAGTCCCGGGGCGGCGGTGTGTCCGCCAATGGCCTACTACGCGGGCGTGGACCTCGGGGCGACGTCGATCCACGCGGTCGTCGGCAACGAGGAGGACGCCGAGCTCGGCCGGGACAGCCGGTACACGCCACAGGGGCCCTCGGGGATGGCCGTCACGGAGGCGGTCCTGACGACGCTGCGGACCGCCTGTGACCGCGCGGGCGTCGACCCCAGCGAGGTGGTGGCGGCCGGTATCGGCTCCGTCGGCCCGCTCGACCTCGCAGAGGGACTGATCACCGACCCCGCGAACCTCCCCGACACCATCGACCGCATCCCCCTTTCGGGTCCGGTGGGCGAACTCGTCGACGGGCCGGTCTACCTCCACAACGACACCACCGCGGGCGTCATCGGCGAGCGCTTCTACGCCGACCGCAACCCCGACGACATGGTCTACCTGACCATCTCCTCGGGCATCGGCGCCGGCGTCTGCGTCGACGGGGACGTCCTCTCGGGGTGGGACGGCAACGCCGGCGAGGTGGGCCACGTCACCGTCGACCCGACCGGCGCGGTGACCTGCGGGTGTGGGAAGGACGGCCACTGGGAGGCCTACTGCTCGGGCGAGGGCATCCGCCGGTACGCCCAGTACCTCCACGAGGGCGAGGAGACGGCGGTCCCCATCGAGGACCCGGGCTTCGGCGCGGCCGACGTCTTCGCGGCCGCCGGCGAGGACGACTTCGCCGACGACGTCCTCGATCGGGTCGCCGCCTGGAACGCCATCGGCATCGCCAGCGTCGTCCACGCCTACGCGCCCATCGTCATCTACGTCGGGGGTTCGGTCGCGCTCAACAACCCCTCCGTCCTCGAGGAGATGCGCGAGCGGGTGCCCGGCCTGGTGTTCACCAACATGCCGGAACTGACGCTGTCGAACCTCGGCGACGAGGTCGTCGTCTACGGGGCACTGGCCAGCGCCATGACCGGCGGCACCGGCGACCGTTCCCGGCTCGGCCGGTGAGGGGTCGGCGCCGCCGCCCTCGCGTTCGACGCGAGCGACCGGCGAGCGCGACGTCAGTCCCCGCGGACGAACGTCACTGGGCAGGGGGCGCTCAGCAGGACCTCCTGGGCGGTCGACCCGAAGACGGCCTTCCCGGCCGGCGAGCGCTGCCGGCCGCCGATGATGACGACGTCCGCGCCGACGTCCCCGGCCAGGGCGACGATGCCCTCGCCGACATCGTCCTCGTCGGCCAGGCGACCGTGTTCGGTGTACTCGACGTCGGCTTCCTCCATCGCGTCGCTCAGTTCGCGAACCGTGAGGTGCCGCCGGGCGATGACGTCCGGCGTGACCTCGCTGTCCACGTCGAAATCGAGGTTCTCGCGGGCCTGTGCGTACTCGTCGTCGGTGAAGACGTGGGCCAGCGCCACGGTCGCGCCCGCGGGACCGGCGATGTCGGCTGCCGTCTCGGCGAGTCGGTCGAGTCTGTCCTCGTCGCTCGCGCCGACTGCCAGGAGTATCGTTTCGAGTGCCATACCTCTAGTTTCACGGCCACCTGTGGTAAATATTGCGAATTTACTCTAGTTCGAGTAATTATTTTTGGGAGGTCGAACCGCCGTCACCGGTCGAGCAGCCCGTCGAGCCGGCCCGGGTCGGGGAACGGCAGGTCGAGCGGGGTTCCCAGCGCCGCCGCCGTGGCGTCGGCGACGGCCGGCGCGAACGTCTCGTCGGGCGGGACACACGCCGGGCAGGCCGCCGGGGCCGACGTCGGCGACTCGGGAACGCGGGCGTCGGCCTCCCGGACGATCGCCTCACTGCCGGCGAAGTTCGCGACGACGGCGTCGAGGTCGGCTCCCACGTCGGCCAGGCGGCCGCGCGTCCGCGCCAGCGCGTCCCCGCCACGGGGGGTATCCGGTGTCACGACCGCCACGCGCTCGGCCGCGGTGACAGCGGCGACAGCCTGGTTTGCCGCCACCGGCGGCGTGTCGACGATGACGGCGTCGTGGGAGAGTGCCGCCGCGGCGACGTGTTTCTCGAAGCGCTCGGCGGCACCAGCGGTCTTCGCGCGGGCCAACCGCTCGAAGGGTGCCCGCGCCGGCGCGAGCGCGAGTCGGCCGGGTGCGTCGACCGGACAGCCGTACAGCGCCGCCTCCAGGTCTGCCTCGCCGGTCGCGACGGCCGTGGTGTCCGCGTCGATCCGTTCGCCCACGTAGTCGGACAGTCCCTGCGTCGCGAACGCCGCGTCGAGGACGGCCACGTCCCGTCCCGCACGCGCAAGCGTCGCCCCACACTCCACCGCTAGCCGCGTCGTGCCCGCGCCGCCGGCCGCCCCCACGAGCGCGAGTGTCTGGGTCCCCATACCGGGGGTGGTTCCCCTCCCGTGAAAAAGCTAGGTGCGAGCGCGGGTGTTAAGTGCGCGTTCGGCCTTGCTCTCCCATGCCGGACGTCAACCAGTACGACGGCGAGTCGTTCCGGGTCGCGGCGGTCCAGGCCTCACCCGAGTACATGGACCGGGAGGCGACCGTCGAGAAGACCTGCCGGCTCGTCCGCGAGGCGGCCGAGGAGGGCGCCGCGCTCGTCGGGTTCCCCGAGACGTTCATCCCCGGGTACCCCTACTGGAACTGGGTGAACGCCCCCATCGATGGCTACGACTGGTACGAGCGGTACCGGAAGGAGTCCGTCGACGTGCCCGGCCCGGCGGTCGACCAGCTCGCTTCAGTCGCCGACGAGACCGACACCACCCTCGTCGTGGGCGTCACCGAGCGCGACCCCAACACCGTCGGGACGCTGTACAACACCAACCTCCTCATCGGCCACGAGGGCGAACTGCTGGGCAAACACCGCAAACTCGTCCCCACCCACGCCGAGAAACTCTCCTGGGGCCGCGGCGACGGCTCCTCGGTTCGGGTCTACGAGACGCCACACGGCAACCTCGGGACGCTGGCCTGCGGGGAGAACACCAACCCCCTGGCGCGGTACGCCCTGATGGCCCAGGGCGAACAGCTCCACGTCGCGAACTACCCGGCCTTCCACTTCGACCAGGAGTACGACATCGCCCGCGCGACGCGCATTCGGTCGCTGGCCCACGCCTTCGAGGGGAAACTGTTCAACGTCGTCTCCACCGAGTACTTCGACGAGTCCTTCTTCGAGGTTTGCGAGACCGACCGCGCCAGGGAGTTGCTCGGCGGCGAGAACCAGGGCTACTTCACGGCAGTGGTCGGCCCACAGGGCGAGATCCGTGCCGGACCCCTCGGCGACGAGGAGGGCATCGTCTACGCCGACGTCTCGCTGGAGGAGACCGTCGAGCCGAAGTTGATGCACGACGTCGTCGGGCAGTACAACCGCTTCGACGTCTTCGAGTTCGGGATCAACCGCGACGAACTCCGTCCCTACGCCGAGCGGTCACAGCGGCGCGGGGCCGATACAGCGGAGACCCGACACTCCTCGTCCGACGGCGAACACCCCGAGGGTCGTCACTCACGACACGCCCCGGGAGAGTAGGTCGGTTCCGTTTCGGTCCTCGGGAATCGTCACGCCGATCCGCCCTCCGCCGTTCCTTCGTCGACACCGGCTGCTACTCGTCGTCTTGGTCTCGCTCGATGAATGGCGTCGAATCGTCGTCCTCGGGTTCCTCGATCCCCAGGTCTCCCATCCCACCCATTCCACCCATCCCGCCCGTCGAATCGTCGTCCTCGGATTCCTCGGTCCCCAGGTCTCCCATCGCACTACCCATCCCACCCATCCCGCTCATCGAATCGTCGTCTGTCTCGGCCTCTTCGTTCGTCGTGTCCTCGGCGTCCTCACCTGGCACCACGAGCAACGCCGGGAGATTCTCGACGAGTGCTTTGACCGTCGCAGTGACAGTCTCCTCGTCGGTCGTGGGAACGATCACGCTGAGGTAGTCGTCTCGCGCGTCGACGTCGACCGTCATCCCGGTCGCGTCCTCAAGTGCGGATTCGATCTCGCTGGCGATGGACCGTTCCTCGGAGCCTCCGGTTGGAAAGAGCAACTCGGTGTCGTCGGCCGACGATACCCCGACCTCGGTCACGTACGTTCGCCTGTCGACACCGAATGCGAGTGTCCGGTCGCCGACCTGCCGTTCCCCGTCCGACGGGGCCTGGTCCATCCCGACGACCGTTCCACCGTCGCTCTCCAGATTTCCCTGCTGGCTCGCGTAAGCCTCGATCCGTGTCAATTTCTCGGCGATCGTTCGCAGTTCGTCGTTGTTGTCCTCGGTTGCCTCTGAGAGATCGGCGAATCCTCGCTTGACTGTTCCCTCGAAACTCGATAGCTTTCTCCCGGTCCGGTACGAGACCCCTACTAGCGTGATCACTACCGCACCCGCACTGATGAGAATCCCCACTGTCGTCCCGGAAACCATCTTGCAGGGTATATTCACGCATAATAAACTTCAAATTTACGACCAGTCGATGGGATAGATCCGTCCTCCGACCTACCGCTCGTCGCGGATGTCCGCAGCGAGGTCTTCCATTTCCTCGTCCGAGACCTCCTCTGTCGAGTGGAACAGCGAGTGGACGGCCCCGGCGCCGTCGCCAGCGAAGCGGGGGATGATGTGGCAGTGGGCGTGGGGGACCTCCTGGCCGGCCGCCTCGCCGTTGTTGAACGCGACGGTCGAGGCGGGCGCGTCGACGGCCGCCTCCACGGCCGGGACGAGCGCGGTGATCGCCCGGAAGAGCCCGCCGGCCGCGTCGTCGGGGATGTCGCCGACGCGCTCGTGGTGGTCCCGCGGGATGACGACCGTGTGGCCCCGCGCGAGGGGATTCACGTCGAGGAACGCGTAGGCGTCCTCGGAGTCGTAGACCGTGTGACTGGGCACCTCGCCGGCGACGATCCCGCAGAAGATGCACTCGTCCATGTCTACCGGCCGAGGCGCTCGCGGCTGATCGAGACCCCGGCGGGCGTGATGATGAGCTGGTCGTCGTCCTTCTGGACGATGTCCCCGCCGACCTCGCGGGCGACCTGCTTGAGTTCGTCCGTGATGTGCTCCATCGTGCGGTCCTGGGTGGTGTGACGGGTGATGTCCGCGACGACGATGTCGCCGTCGTAGACCGCGTCCTTGATGTCGATGACGTCGTTCTTCTCGCCGATGTTCGCGATGCGGACCTGCGACTCGGCCCCGATGTCGTCGACCTGCAGGTCGCCGGCCTCGAGTTCGACGTAGTCCTCGGTCGCGCGGGTGCCCCCGGACTCGCCGAGGATCTTGCTCATGAGTCCCATACACGTCCACCCGGTCGCTGCCCGCTTATGTTTTACGTCAGACGTTACACCGTCAGCTCGAAGAGATCGTCGCCGACGTGGTGGATCGACTCGACGACCCGGCCCTCCTGGCCGACCATATCCGACCCGTCGGTCAGCGCGCGGCCGACCGCGAGGAACTTCCCGTGGGTCTCCTCGGCGACGACCACCAGGTCGCCCTCGGCGATGTCCCCGTCGGCCTCGACGATGCCCGGCCGCATGACGTCGGCGCCGTTGGAGACGAACTCGATGGCGCCGGCGTCGACGGTGACGACCCGCCGGTCCGGCGAGAGGGCGTTGGCCCCCTGGACCGTGACGAACGGGTCGCCGTCGAGATAGAGGACGAGCGGCTCCCCGTCCACGAGGACGACGTTCCAGTCGCCGCCCTCCAGCTGGACCTTCTCGAAGGAGTCGGCCTCGACGGTGACCCCCAGATTCGCCGCCAGGACCTCGCGGATCTCGTCGGCCGCGTCCGACCGCAGGTGATGGCGCGACTTGACCTCCATACCGGACGGTCTGGCCCCCGCAGGATAAACCACTCG
>CAZUWC010000003.1:0-19623 GCA_964623935.1 uncultured Halobacteriales archaeon | reverse complement strand
TGAACATCCCTATACAGCGGGGTTCGACGCCGGCGTCTTACGGTCGTGCGTAACGGATTTCACTCGTCCGCGTCGTCGGGAATGTCCCCGCGGACCACGTCGACGAACTCTTCGGGGTGTTCGGCGTGGGGAAGCAGGAGCGTCTCGTCGAAGACGACCAGGCGGGCGTCGGCCCGTCGGGCCAGTGTTCGTCCCTCCGAGAGGGGCGTGATGTCGGCCTCGCGGCCCCACACGAGCGTCGTGGGGACGTCGAGGTCGGCGAGCACGTCGTCGAGGTCCGCTTCGGGGTCCAGAAAGCCGCTCAGGAACGAGGCCGGCGCGAACCGGGCACCCGACTGGTGGGCGCTGGTCCACTCGTAGTCGACCACCTCCTCTGGGAGGTTGGCCACGTCGTAGTAGCCGTGGTCCTCGTGGAAGTACCGGATGGCTGGCTTGCTGACCGAGAGGTTGAACAGCCCCTGGCCCAGCACGGGGGCCCGCATCACCGACCGCAGCCAGGTCCGCCGGCCGCCCATCGAGGTGTCGGCCGGACAGGCCAGCACCAGTTCGTCGACGTCGGCTTCGCGGGCACCCATCGCGGCGTACGCGCCCGACAGCGACGACCCGACGACGACGGGCGACTCGTCGGTCAGGTCCTCGATCGCGTCCCCGGCGAAGGTGGCGTACAGCGACGCCGAGTACAGAAGCGGCGGCCGGTCGGAGTGACCGAACCCGGGCAGGTCCGGCGCGACGACGTGGTAGTCCTCGGCGAGTCTGTCGAACACGCGGAAGAACTCGTGGGCCGACGCCGCGGCGTTGATACCGTGCAACAACAGGAGGTCCTGGTCGTCGGGGTCGCCCGCCTCGGTGTAGGCGATGTCGAACCCCCGCCACCGGTAGGTGTCGTGGTCGCCCTCGAGGAACGGCTCGAACTCCCGCGCGCGGGCGGTCAGCAACCGGTTGGCCAGCGCTGTCAGCCCCACCGTGCCCGCGGCGACACCCAGGAGGTTCCGGAGTTTCATGTCTCGGAGATGGACCCTGGCAGGTATAAAAGGAGCGTCAGCCGTCGACTCGTGGCTCACCGGTATCGTCCGGCACCGCAGTGAACCCGAGGGTCCGGAAGTGGTCAGTGTCGAAGGTGAACACGTGTTAACGCTCCGGTATCGACGAACAGCGGGTCCACACCGGGTGGGGATTCCGCCATCACTCCCGGCCGTAGAGAACTTCGTCGATTTCGGTCTCGTCGACCGGATTGTCCGGTGCGATGAGTGCCTCGCCGGCAAACAGCGGGTCCTCCGAGTCGAACTGGGCCGCTTCAGGTCCGGATTCGGTCTGCCACCAGACCACCCGCCCGGCTGTCTTGCGGCTGGCGACACGACCCTGCTCTTCGAGTCGTCGCAACTTCCGGCGTGCGGTCTCACGCGAGCAGTCCAGTGTCTCGGCGACGTCCCCCGATGTTATCACGGGTCCGTCGACCGCTCCGAACACGTCGATGACGTCAGCCAGGGTGGCCGTCTCGGTGTACCGACCCCCGTCACCGCGCTTCCGTGTCATACTAGTCACTCGGAGCCACCGCCGATTAAGCCTTGTGCCGTACACCACGAGGCAAAGACAAAACCGCGAGCCAGATTATTCCTCGCGCTTGCGTTCGACACACTCGACGAGCGGCGCGAGCAGTTCGTCGGAGACGCTGTAGGGGTCGGTCTCGCGCTCGCGGACCCGCTCGACGTACGCCTCGAGGCCCCCCCGACGGTCGATTTCCTCCTCGAGCAGGGCGCTCATATCCTCGCGCAGCAGCGTCCGGATCTCCTCGCGGTAGCGGGTGCGTTCCTTCTCGGGCAGTCGACCGGTCGAGTGGATGTGCTCGCGGTGGTCGGCCAGCGCGTCGAGGAACTCCTCGACCCCCTCGCCGCTGTTGGCGACGGTCTCGACGATGGACGGGAGCCACCCGTCGTCGTCCCCCTCGGGGCGGTCGATGTCCTCGATGGCCGCGTCGGGGCCGTGGTGGCCGGCGCTCGCGGGGACGCCGCCGTCGCGGTACTGGAGCATCTCCCGGAGTTCCTGGACGGTGCGGTCCGCCCCCTGGAGGTCGGCCTTGTTGACGACGAAGACGTCGGCGATCTCGAGGATGCCGGCCTTGAGCATCTGGACGTCGTCGCCGGCACCCGGCGGGACCAGCACCGCGACCGTGTCGGCGGTCTTGACGATGTCTATCTCGTTCTGTCCGGCGCCGACCGTCTCGACGAGGACCTTGTCCTTGCCGAACGCATCGAGTGCGGTGACGGCGTCGGTGGTGGCCGTCGAGAGCCCGCCCAGCGACCCGCGCGCGGACATCGACCGGAAGAACACGTCCATGTCGCCGACGTTCGACCCCATGCGGATGCGGTCGCCCAGCACCGCCCCGCCGGTGAAGGGCGAGGAGGGGTCGATAGCGATGACGCCCACCGTCAATCCACGGTCGCGGTAGGTGGCGGCAACCTTGTCGACGAGCGTGGACTTGCCGGCGCCGGGGCTGCCCGTGATGCCGACGACGTCCGCGTCGCCGGTGTGTTCGTGGAGTCTCGAGACGATGTCGCGGTAGCCCGGCTGGCGGTTCTCGATTTTGGTGATGACTCGGGCGAGCGCCCGGTGCTTGCCGGCCAGGAGGTCGTCGACGAGGTCGGCGGTCATCGCCGGTCGGGGACGTTCTCCCGGACGAAGTCGATCATCTCCTGCATCGACTCGCCCGGGCCGAACACCTCCGCGACGCCCAGTTCCTCGAGCCGTTTCTCGTCCTCGTCGGGGATGATGCCACCCACGAGCACGAGCGTATCATCGAGGGCGTCGTACTCCGCCAATCCGTCGATGATCTTGGGGACGAGCGTGTCGTGTGCACCCGAGAGAATGGAGATGCCCAGCACGTCGACGTCCTCTTGAACTGTGGCCTGGACGATCTCCTCGGGTGCCCGGTGGAGGCCCGAATAGATGACCTCGAAGCCGGCGTCGCGGAAGGCCCGCGAGATGACGTGTGCCCCGCGGTCGTGGCCGTCGAGGCCGACCTTCGCGACGAGACACCGGATCGTTCGCTGCTCCTGGTCGGCGCCCATGCCACTATGTGTTGCCGGTTTCCGCTTGACCCTTACGGTGTGACTGCCCAACCGCACCTGATTCCTGGCAATCCTGGTTGCACTCTATCGGGGGGGATCGAGGCCGATCCGACCGGCGGGACCGAATCCAAAGAGAATTGAGCGCCCGGTCCCGACACTCGGGTATGGCCGTCGCCGACAGACTCCAGACGGGACTCGGGGCGCGACCGCGGGCGATCACGGCGGTCCTCTCGGTGGTCGGGTACATCCTCGTCGGCGGGGCGCTGACGGGGGCGCTCCCGCTCGTTCCCGAACTCTCGCGGTCGACGGTGAACCTCTTCAGCCACCTCATCGCCGTCGTGAACACGCTGGCCCTTGCCTCGATCCTCGCAGGCGTCTACTTCATCCGGACCGACCAGGTCCGCAAACACCGGGCGGCGATGCTGACTGCCTTCACGCTCATCCTCGTGTTTCTGGTCCTCTATCTCTGGAAGACCGGCGGGGGCTTCGAGAAGGCCATCCTCGCGACCGGCGCGGTGAAGGTCGTCTACCTCGCGATGCTCGCGGTCCACATCTTCCTCTCGGTCGTCTCGGTGCCAGTCGTGCTCTATGCGGCCATCCTCGGACTGACACACACGCCGGCGGAACTCCGGGAGACCAGCCACGCCCGCGTCGGTCGGGTTGCGGCGGTCGCCTGGAGTGTCAGCCTCGCGCTCGGCATCGTCACGTACCTCCTGCTCAATCACGTCTACGGCTGGGAGGTCCGCGAGGTCGCCCTGTTACTCCTGGTGGCCGTGCCACGACTGCGGTGAGGGTCACTCGTCGTAGCGGGCCGGGGTCGGACCCGTATTTGGTGTGGAACCACCCCGCACCGTTTTGTCGCCACCGGTGCTACGGCCGGCCATGTCCGACGACAGCAACGAGGGGGACGCTGCGGGGGCGACGATACGGCGGTGTGACTACTGTCGGTTGCCGATTCCGGGGCAGTCCCGGAGGGTCGAACGGGAGGAGGTCACCTACGAATTCTGCTCCGGGACCTGCCGGGACGCCCTCGAGACGGCCGACCGGGTGTTCACGGAGTACCACGGGTTCCGGCGGCTGGTGACGGGTATCTCGGGGCTGGACACGAGTCTCCCCCAGGGTGTGCCCCGGAACTCCTTCGTGCTGTTGACCGACCTCGCGGGGACGCGGTCGGAGGCCATCCAGGCCGAACTCGTCTGGCGGGCGCTCCAGCGTGGCGACCCCGTCGTCTACGTCTCCTTCCTCGAACCGCCGGTCTCGGTGGTCCAGGAGTTCGTCACCCTGGAGTGGAACGTCCTGCCCTCCCTGGAGGCAAACGACCTGCAGATCCTCGACTGTTTCACCTACCGGGCCGACGACCGCGAGCGAATGTACCAGCGGATGAACGCCTGGAACACGCACCTCTGGAAGGTTGCCGAGGGCGCGACCACCACCGTGCGGGACCCCACGGACGTCGGGCAACTTCGCAACCGCCTGGACCGGGCCCTGGAGGCCGTCGGCGCCGGGGACGAGGGCGTCGTCGTCGTCGACTCGCTGACCGAACTCGGGTCGCTCGTCCAGCCCGTCCAGGCGTACAACTTCGTCAAGGACGTCCGCGCGGACGTCTGCAAGGGCCGGTTCGTCCCCGTTTTCGCCGGCGCGACCGTCACCTCCGAACAGGAGAAGTTCCCCCACGACCTCGAGTACATGGTCGACGGCATCGTGGAGTTGCGCCTCAACGACGACCTCATCGAGGACACGCTCGTGAAACAGCTCCGGGTCCGGAAGATGAGCGGCGTCCTCGCCATCTCCGAGTGGGAGACCTACGAGTACACCGCGGGCAAGGGCATCGTCACCTTCGATCCCGTCGCCCAGATCGAGGCCGCAGACGACGCCGAGGACGCTCCGCCCGGCGAGCAGGCACAACTGGACGATGCGATCGACGCCGATGTCGGAGTCGACCCTTCGACAGGTGAGGAGGCCTCCGACCGGGCGGAGACTGCGGGCACCGACTCCGGGGCCGGTTCGGACCAGGACAGCTAGCTCCTTTCAGCCGAACGGGTTTTCGTGTTGTCACGGCCGAAATTCACCCATAGATTAATTACTGGCTGTTACGAGGACCTGTACGTTCAATGGCACCATTGAACACGACAATGGAGACGACACCGAATGTTAGACCTGAGTGAGACGTTCGTTTTCGACAGTATCGTACACGCGTACAACACGGCCCCGTCGAACTACCGCAACGAGCGGTACGCGGAGGGAATCGCGGAGATGATCTGGGGGGCGGCAGCCCTGGCGATGCCGTCGGGACACAAGATAACCGCGGAGTCGTGGATGCGCGACTGGACGGTCGAGGAGGTCACGCGGATGCTGTTCATGGAGAGTGACACCGACATGGCAACGTTCCAGCCGCTGCCGCTGTACGCCTTCGAGGACGGGCTCACCTCCGAGGCCAAGGCTGCGAAGGCAGCCAGGGAGTGGTCGTCGCGGTACGTCACCTACGCGGACCTCGATCCGGTGGCCGAGGACGCGGTCGAGGAACTGGACAAACAGGTGGAGATGCTCGACCCCGTCGGGGTGAAGATGTATCCCTCCTCGTGGACCGAGGAGGACCACACGGGCTGGCTGATGGACGACCCGGAGGTCGCCTACCCGGTCTTCGAGCGCGCGCTCGACCACGGGATCGAGAACATCGACATCCACAAGGCTATCCCCTTCGGCCCGACGCCCGGCGACACCTACGACCCCCAGGACGTCGGCGAGGCGGCGTCGTCGTTCCCGGAACTGGACTTCTCGATCGTCCACGGCGGGGCCGCCTTTTGCGAGGAGACGGCGTGGCTCCTGACGCGGTACGACAACATCTACGTCAACATGGAGGCGTTGCCCATCATCCTCGTCTCCTCGGAACGGAAGTTCGCCGAGATTCTCGCCTCCTTCGTCGGCACGGGCGGGCCCGGCCTCTACGACAAACTGTTCTGGTCGAGTGCGGCGATGGCAGCCCACCCGCAGGCACAACTGGAGGCGTTCCGCGACTTCCAGTATCCCGACGAAGTGATGCGCGAAGGGGGGCTGTTCTCGGCGGTCGAGCAGATCACCGACGAGCAGAAACGGAAGATGCTCGGCGAGAACTACGCGGAGTTCCTCGGGCTGGACATCGAGGAGGCCCGCGCCGAGTTTGCCGGCGACGAGTTCGACCAGCACCGCGAGGAGGAGGGCCTCGCCACGCCCTTCTCGGAGACGCAGTCGGCGGACGCGGTGATCTGAATGGTCGAGAAAGACGATATCCGGGCGGTGCTGGATACGGTGATCGACCCCTGCAGCGCAGCCAACGGGACGGACCTGAGTGTCGTCGAGATGGGGCTGCTCGACTCGATCACCATCGAGAACGGCCACGTCGACGTCGAACTCATGGTGACCAGCCCGATGTGTACGATGGTGCCCTACTTCATCAGGGAAATCCGGACGGACGTGGGCGCGCTCGAGGGTGTCGAGTCGGTCGAGGTGACGGCCGACAACGGCCTCGAGTGGGTGCCCAGCATGATGTCCGAATCGGCCGAAAAGCGCCGCCGCCAGACACTCGAGAACAGGGAACGAGCGGCCACCTCCGGGAGCGACTGACGTCGAACCGATGCCATCACGCATCAGACCGCTCGAACCGGGCGAGGCCGATGACCCAGAGGTGAACGACCGCCTCCGGGAGACCGTCGAGGGGTGGTACGGCGACAGCGCCTTCTTCGGCGCGATGGCCCACCGGCCGGAACTCCTGGAACGGTTCATGGAGACCTTCGAGGCGTTCGCGGCGGGGAGTTTCGACCCGGAACTGCTTGAACTCGCGCGGTTGCGCGTCGCGGCGGCCCACCAGTGTGCCTACTGTGCGACGGTCAGGACCAGGGATGTCGAGGAGGCGGTCGCGCCAAAGGAGGCGGCGGTCTTCGGCGAGGCGGTCGACACCGGGGCGCTGTCCCGGCGCGAGGCGCTTGCGGTGCGCTTTGCCGACCAGATGTCCGAGAACCCACAGCGCATCACCGACGCCTTCTTCGAGGAGTTACGCGAGGTTTTCACCGAGGAGGAGGTCGTCGAACTGGCGCTCTTTTTGAGTCTCGAAGTCGGGCTCGACCGGTTCACCATCGCGCTCGAACTCGACACCAGCGAGGACAGTCCCTACCCGACCGGCCTCGAGTATCCCTACTCAGGGCCGGACTGAGTCTCGGAAGCGACACCGTTTTTGACAGTTGCCGCCAACATCTTCCGATGTCCGACCCGGAACTGGTCGTCGTCCGCAACGAGGTCGACGAGGCCTACGAGTACCACTGTGACGCGCTGGCCTCGTACGTCCCGGAGGCCCGCGAGGTGGATTTCCCGGCCGGCGAACGCTTCGACCCGGAGGCGGTCGACGGGGTCGTCCTCTCGGGGAGCACTGCGGGCGTCTACGAGGCCGACGGCCGCCCCTGGATTCGCGAACAGGAGCGGCTGGTCCGCGAGCTGGTCGAGCGCGGCGTGCCGACGCTGGGGGTCTGTTTCGGCCACCAAGTCGCCAACAGTGCGCTCGAGGGGACGGTCCGCCACGAGGGGATGGTCGCCCGCCTCGTCGAGGTGGAGTTCGCCGCGGACCCGCTGTTTGCCGGCGTCGAACCAGTCGTCCCGGCCACCCACGGCGACGTCGTGACCGACCGCGGGGAGGAGATGGCGGTCATCGCCTCGACGGACTACTACCGCGCCTTCGGGACCCGCCACCGGGAGGCGCCGCTGTGGACGGTCCAGTTTCACCCCGAGTTCACGGCCGCCGTCCGGGACCGCCTCGCCGCGGACTTCGGCTGGACCGAGACCGACCACTCCTTCGCGGACGTGAACACGCCACGCGTCTTCGAGAACTTCCGGTAGCTCGTCGCCGACAGGACGGCCCGCGTCTGATACTGCCTGCTGGAGTGGACGGGGGTCGCCAACGAGTCGCCGGTGACCAGTCTCGACGAGTCTCTAATCTGTCCGGGGCAGTGCTCGTGCGGCGACGGCGAACAGGAGCGCCGCCAGCACCACGAGCACTGCGAGGTCCGCCAGTACCGCCGCGGTCCCCGTCCCGGACCCGGCGTAGGTCACCCCCCGCACGCCGCGGGCGAAGTAGGTGAGCGGCGAGAGCCACGTCGGGAGCCACCCGGGCAACAGTGCGGCCGGGACGAACGTCTCGGAGAGAAAGAGCAAGGGGAGCGCGAGCCCGTTGCTCGCGGCGATGACGCCGTCCCGGGAGTCCGCGAAGGTTCCCAGAAGCGCGCCGACCGCACAGAACAGGACGACCCCGGCGACCACGAAGGGCACGAGCAAGGCGAGCGCGGGGGAGACGGGGATGGACGCGGCGGTGGCACCGACGAGCAGGCCGAGCAAGAGGAGCGCGGCGGCCCCGATGACCGCGACGTTGACCAGCGTCTGGGCGGCCAGCCACTCCCCGCGGGTCAGGGGCGTCGTCGCCAGTTTCTCGAAGCGGTTGCCGTCGCGGTGGCGGGCGACCTCGCTGCCCACCCGCGAGAGCGGCGTGAACAGGACGACTACAGCCAGATAGCCCGGGACGTACCACCCCGGCGGTTCCGCGAAGAGGCCCCCGCCGGCCGGCCGGGCCCCCACCAGCACGCCGAAGATGACGACGATGATGACCGGGAAGAAAAAGGTGAAGAAGACGGCGGTGCGACGCCGCAGGAACGCCGTCGTGGCCGCCCGGGTCTCCGCGGTCAGGCGGCCGGCCCGGGTCACCGCCCCGTCACCTCCCCACGGCGGCGCACGCGCCCGTCAGCCCCGGCCGCGACGGCGTCGCCCCCCTCGGTGACGGCCCGGCCGGTCAGTTCGAGGTAGACGTCCTCCAGGTCCGGTTCGGTCCAGGTCAGCGACTCGTAGGCCACGCCGGCGGCGGTCAGGGCGTCGACGACGTCGCCGATGCCCTCCGGCGGGACGTCCCGCACGGTAAGCCGTTCCCCGTCGACTTCGGCCGGGTACGGAATGTCCGCAACGGTGCCCGCTTCCGAGAGCGTTCCGTCGTCGACGCCGTCGACGTCCAGGAGGCTCTGGCCGCCGTGCTCGGCGACCAGTGCGTCGGGTGCGTCGGCGGCGACCAGACGACCCTCGGCGAGCAGGCCGACGCGGTCGGCGAGGCGCTCGGCCTCCTCCATGTAGTGGGTGGTGACGAGCACCGTCGTCCCTGCCGCGGCGAGGTCCTCCAGCAGTCCCCACAGCGCCCGGCGGCCAGCGGGGTCGATGCCGGTCGTCGGCTCGTCGAGCACGAGGAGGTCGGGGTCGTTGACCAGCGCCGTCGCCACGCAGGTCCGGCGCTGCTGGCCGCCCGAGAGCGTCTCGTAGGTGCCCTCGGCGGCCGCGGCCATCCCGACGTCGGCCAGCACCGCCCCGGGGTCGCGGGCCTCGTCGTAGAGCCCCCGGTAGTAGGCGACGAGTTCGCGGGCGCTCAGGCGCTCGGCCGGGCGGAAGTCCTGGGGCAGGAGGCCGATCCGCTCGCGGTCGAGTTCGCGGGGTGGCTGGTCGAACAGTCGGACGCTCCCCTCGTAGTCCGTGGTGCCGGTTAGCGCGCGCACGAGGGTCGTCTTCCCGGCGCCGTTTGGGCCGACGAGTGCGAAAATCTCGCCCGCCTCGACGGTCAGCGAGACGCCGTCGACGGCGGTCGTCTCGCCGTAGGCACGGGTGACGTCCTCGGCGACGATGGCGTCCATATCCGGCGCTCGGCCGCGCACACAAAAGGGCGTTCGGTTACAGGCGCTCGCGGATCTCCCGGACGATGTCGTCGACGTCGAACTCGTCTTCGGCCTTGTCGTAGACGGTGGCGCCGTCGACGGACACCCGGAAGATCCCGTGGTCGCTGGTCACGAGCGAGACGCGGTCGAGGTCCCGTTCGAGCGCACCCAGAATCGCCCGCTCGACGTCCATCGCCCGCCCGCGGTAGCCACAGGGCACGCAGTACTCGATCTCGACTTCCGTCATGCCCGCTGTGTTCTCTCCTCTCCCACAAGGCTCTGTCGCCGGTCGACTCTGCCGGCGCACACGCGTCTGCCCGACACCGGCAAAAAAAGGACCGAACCCGGGCAGTAGACGCCCGCCCCCGAATCGCGGTCACCCGTCGGCCGGCCGGAGGTGTTCGCAGTCGCCGGCGGTCACCTCGACCCGTCCCTCCGCCGTCTCGACGGCGAGTGACCCCGGGAAGGTGACGTCGACGGCCTCGC
Source organism: uncultured Halobacteriales archaeon (assembly GCA_964623935.1). Classification (GTDB taxonomy): domain Archaea; phylum Halobacteriota; class Halobacteria; order Halobacteriales; family Haloarculaceae; genus SW-9-67-25. The sequence continues at coordinate 9,365 of CAZUWC010000003.1, read as the reverse complement.
CGACGACCTCGCCGCCCGGCGTCTCCACGCTGACGCGGCGCCCGAGCGTGGTCGTGTACTCGCGCCAGGCCGGGAGGATACGGTCGGGGTCGGTCCGGAGCGCGTGGAACTCCTCGAGGAGGCGCTGTGTGAACGCGCGGCGGTCGACGTCGCCGACCGCGGCTCGGATGGAGGTGGCGCTCTCGCCCGGGATGGCGGCGGGGTCGACGTTCGCGTTGACGCCGACGCCGACGACGAGCCAGGAGAGGCGGTCGGCCTCGCCGCCCATCTCCGTGAGGACGCCCGCGAGTTTCCCCTCGCTCCCGGCGACGAGGACGTCGTTGGGCCACTTGATGACGGCGTCGACGCCCGCCTCGCGGGCGGCACGCGCCGTCGCGACGGCGGCCGCGAGCGTGAACAGCGGCGCGTGGGCCGGCGGCACGTCGGGGCGCAGGAGGACCGACAGCCAGACGCCGCCGCCCGGCGAGGCCCAGGCACGGTCGAGACGGCCCTTGCCCCCGGTCTGCTCGTCGGCCAGCACCACCACGTCGGCGCGTCCCCCGCTCGCCAGTTCACGGGCGCGGTCGTTCGTGCTCGCCACGCTGTCGTGGTACTCCACGTCGTAGGGGGCCTCCAGTCCGAACTCGACTGCGGGGCCCCCGAAGTCCGGAACCGCGGCGAGCGCGTAGCCGTCGGCGTCGCTCTCGATTTCGAAGCCCGCTGCCCGGAGCGCCTCGACGTGTTTCCAGACGGCGGCCCTGGAGAGGCCCAACTCGTCCGCGAGGGCCGGGCCCGACACCGGCCCGTCCGCGAGTGCCTCCAGGACCGCCCGGCGGGTCTCCTGCATGCTCGAGGGGTCGTGTCGGGCCGGTAAAAAACGCTCCATCGCGGCGGTCCGGGCCCGCGATGCACCCAAAGAACCGAGAGCCCGGGCGTCGAATCCAGCGTGTGAACTGTCTTGCCCACCGGGGGTTCGCGGAGACGTCCCCCGAAAACACGGTGCGTGCGGTCGGCGACGCTGTCGCGGCAGGTGCGGACGCCGTCGAAATCGACGTCCGGCGGTGTGGCTCCGGGGAGGTGGTCGTCGTCCACGACGGGACTGTCGACCGCGTCACCGACGGGACCGGCGCCGTCGCCGACCGCTCCCGCTCCGAGTTGGCGGCGCTGGACGTCCTGGGCACCGACGAGGGAATCCCCACCCTGGGGGAGGTCGTCGTCGCCCTCGACGACGGCGTGGGACTGAACGTCGAACTCAAGGAGACGGGGCTGGCCGGGGACACACTCGCTGTCGTTTCGGAGCACGGCGGCGACGTCCTCCTCTCGTCGTTCGACGTCGAGGCGCTCCGCGAGGCCCGGGACGCCGGTGGGGAGTCGCTCGCCCTCCTCTTCGCGTCCGACCCCGACCGGGCACTCGACGCTGCCCGCTCACTCGAGTGCCGGGCCGTCCATCCCCACCGGGACCTCTGTGAGGCGTCCTTCGTCGAGAAGTGCCACGGCGCGGGGTTCGCGATCAACGCCTGGACGGTCCGGTCGGCCGACGAAGCGCGCCGATTGCGGGCGGCAGGCGTCGACGGACTGATCGCCGACGCGCCGGCGTACTGCCGTGCGGCCTCCTCTCGGGGAGAGGGAAACCGGGAGGCACATTGACCGTCGCGGACAGGGGCGGATATGGACGTTCACGACGAGTGGATCCCCGAGGACGTGTTCGGCGAGTGTATCGACCGCCTGCCACAGGTCTGTGTCGAGGTGGTCCTCACCCACGACGGCGGCGTGCTCCTGGCCCGGCGGACGAACCCGCCGGCAGAGGGGGAGTGGTTCTGGCCCGGTGGGCGCCTCCGCAAGGGGGAACGTCTCGACGCGGCGGCCCGCCGGATCGGGCGCGAGGAACTCGGCCTCGTGGTCACCGTCGAGGAGCGCCTCGGCGTGCAGGCCCACTTCTGGGACACTGCAGCACCGGCGGGTGCCGAGTCCAGACACACGATCAACGTGGTCCACGAGGTTACGCCGGCCGACGGGCTGGACGTCACGCTGGACGACCAGCACGACGACTGGCGGCTCCTGTCCGAACGCGAGCCCGGACTCCACGAGTACGTCTGCGAGTACCTCGACGCCTACGACCTTCTCGGGTGAGACGGACGATCGGAAGTGTTCCCGCGACGGCCCCGCCGTCCGTTATCAGGGTTGAAATTTTGAGGGTCGGTGTTATAAAGGCACAATCCAAGGCAACTGGTAATGGCACAGCAAGACAGCTCTCTGCTACCTGGATCGATCAGCAAGAGCTACGCCAGGCGGCTGGGCGTAGCCCTCACGCTGGCGATCCTGGCGATGGTCGCGTTCGGGTTCGTCGTCAGCGCCCAGACGTCTGCGTCACTCAACGAGGACGTCGAAGACGAGCTGACGGCGCTGTCCGGATCGCAGGCCAACCAGCTCGACTCCTGGCTGGCGAACACCCAGCGAAGCGTCCGGGCGACGTCGTCCCATCCGGCGCTGGAAAGCGGCGACGCGGACCGCGCGGGTGAGTACCTGACGTCGCTCGTCGAGAACGACGCCACGTCGGAGAACGTCGTCGCGGTTCACTACGTGAGCACGGAGACGGGAACCATCGAGGCGAGTTCGAACGAACAGTTCGTCGGGGCGAGTCCGGCCGAGCAGGGCGCGCCGTTCGCGGAGAACCCGCCCGAGTTCGACGGGCCGACGGACACGCACGTCTCCGATCCGTTCACGATTCAGCTCGCGGACCACCCCATCATCGCCGTCCTCTCGCCGGTCGAGGGGTCGAACCACATGCTCGTCTACATGGTCAACCTCCGGGAGCGCGCCCGGGGCATCTCACAGCAACGCGGTGACTCCTCTACCGTCGTCGTCGACGACCAGGGTCGGTACGTCGCCCACCCGGACCCCGACCGGATTCTCGAACCCGCCGAGACAGGGGTGACCGATGTCGACGAACTGTCCGTCGGTGAGACGGCCTTCGTCGAGAACGAGGAGACCCTGGTGGCGACGACCCGCCTCGAGTCCACTGACTGGGTCGTCGGGACGACCGCCGACTCCGAGACGGCCTTCGCGCTGGCCTCCCAGATCAACTCCGACCTGACGGGGCTGATCCTCTTTGCGGTCATCACCCTCGGACTCGTGGGCGTGACCATCGGGACCAACACCGTCGTCTCCCTGCGGCGCCTCTCGGCGTGTGCCCGGGAGATGGGCGAGGGTGACCTCGACGTCGACCTGTCGACGGCCCGCGACGACGAGTTCGGGACGCTCTACGCGTCCTTCGATTCCATGCGGGCCTCGCTGCGCGAGAAGATCAGCGAGAGCGAACAGGCACGCCAGGAGGCCGAACAGGCCCGCCAAGACGCCGAACAGGCCCGCCAGGAGGCCGAACGGGAGAGCGAGGTGATGCAGGAGATGAACGACCACCTCGAACGGAAGGCCAGCGAGTACAGGCAGGTGCTCCGGGCGGCCGCGGACGGCGACCTCACCGGCCGGGTCGACCCCGGGAGCAAGAACGACTCGATGGAGTCGGTCGGCGAGGGGATCAACTCCACGCTGGACGCCCTGGAGGAGGCCATCGCGGACATGCAGACCTTCGCGGACAACGTCCGGACGGCCAGCGGCGAACTCGACGAGAACGCGGACCGCGTCGACGAGGCCAGTCGGCAGGTCCGCTCGTCCATCGACGAGATCTTCGACGGGGCCTCGACACAGAGCCAGCGCCTCCAGGAGGCCGCCGCGGAGATGGAGAGCCTCTCGGCGACCGCCGAGGAGGTCGCCGCCTCCGCACAGCAGGTCGCTGACACCTCACAGTCGGCCGCCGAGGTCGGCGAACAGGGCCGGGAGGCCGCACAGGAGGCAATCGAGGAGATGCGGGCCATCGACGACCAGACCGACGAGACCGTCGAGGAGATCACGGCCCTCGCGACGGACCTCGCGGAGATCGGCGACATCGTCGATCTCATCCAGGAGATCGTCGAGCAGACGAACATGCTGGCGCTGAACGCCTCTATCGAGGCGGCCCACGCCGACGCCGACGGCGACGGGTTCGCGGTCGTCGCAGACGAGATCAAGGGCCTCGCCGAGGAGACAAAAGAGGCCGCACGGGACATCGAGGACCGCATCGACCGCATCCAGTCACAGGCCGACGAGACGGTGACGACGATGGAGTCGACCAGCGAACGGGTCGCAGCAGGAACGGATACCGTCGAGGACGCCATCGACGCCCTGGAGCGGATCGTCGAGTACACCGAGGAGGTCGACGTCGGCATCCAGGAAATCGACGAAGCGACCGAGGAGCAGGCCGACACCTCCCAGCGGCTGATGGAGATGGTCGACGACCTCTCGGCCATCAGCGAGGAGACCGCACAGCAGTCCGACACCGTCGCCGACGCCGCCGACGACCAGACCGCGTCCATCGAGGAGGTCGCCGACGCCGCACGGAGTCTGCGCGGGCGGGCGGACGACCTCGGCGACCTCCTCGACCAGTTCGAGGTCGCGGCCTCGACGACGATGGATGGAGCAGCGACCGAACCCGCAACGGTGGACGATTGACAATGGTATCGATCACACTCTGGTTCACGATTGGCGCAGTCGGTATGGCTCTCGGAACGCTCGCGCTCGCCTACGGCTTCCTGCTCGTCCCCGCCTCGAAACGGCGCGAGTACGCGATCCTGGTCGCGGTGCCCGCCATCGCGGTCGTGGCCTACGCGCTGATGGCCCTGGACGTCGGCGCCGTCGCCTCGGCCGTCGGGGGCACCGTGTTCGTCCCCCGGTACGTCGACTGGCTGCTGACGACGCCGCTGCACATCCTCTATCTGGGGCTGTTCGCCGGCACGTCGGCGTCGCTGGTCTACCGGGCGGCCGGCCTCCAGGCCGCGACGATCGTCCTCGGGGTGGCGGCGGCCCTCGTCGGGGCGCCGCTGAAGTGGGTGCTGTACCTCGCTGGCGTCGTCGTCTTCGGGGCAGTGGTCTACCACGCCTACTACCCCTTCGACGCGGCGGCCCGCGAGCGCGACGAGGCGACCTTCGCCATCTACCGGAAACTGCGGGCGTTCCTGGTGGTGCTCTGGCTCGTCTATCCAGTCATCTGGATCGTCGGGCCCAACGCCCTCCAGGTGATGGACGTCGAGACGACGGCACTGGTCGTCTCCTACATCGACATCGTCTCGAAGGTCGGGTTCGGCCTGATCGCGCTGAACGGCTACATCGTCACGGCCGACCGCGACCTCGAAATCGACACTGGCGCTCCGGAAGGGACCGCGGCGGACTGATAGCGAACGGGGAACGCTTAACCCCCCGGGACACCGGTCACCGAATATGGACGTCGCTGTGCTGTGCGCGGGACCCGCGGGGCGGGCCATCGCCCAGCTCTGTGCGGTCGCCGGCCACGCGGTCAGCCTCCACGACGAGACCGTGGCTGCCGCGATGGACGGCATCGACACCGTCGAGCAACGCCTCGACGACGCGGTCGACGCCGGCGAGATCGAGTCGGGGACCCGCGCGACGGCCGTCGAGAACCTGGAGGCGACGACCGGCCTCGACGCTGCCGTCGCGGGCGCAGACGTGGTTCTCGAGACGACGACGGTCGAATCCTCGGCACTGCAGAAGCGGTTCGCCGAAATCGAGGAGTACGCCGACCGCGAGACGCTCGTCGCGCCGACGGGAGACGTGAGTGTCACCGCGGCCGCGGCAGGGCTGCGCCACCCCGACAGAGCGGTCGGCCTGCGATTCCGGGACCCCCTGGAGCGCCCGCTGGTGGAGGTGGTCGTCGCCGAGCAGACCAGCCGGGAGACCAGCGAGCGTGCGTCCGGGTTCGTCGAGGGACTCGACCGCTCGCCCGTCGTCGTCCGCGACGCCCCCGGCGCGGTCGCCACACGGACCATTCTGGCCCTGGAGGTCGAAGCCATGCGCGTCGTCGACGAGGGCGTCGCGGGCGTCGAGGCGGTCGACGACGCGCTCGAACTCGGCCACGACCACCCCACGGGACCCCTGGAGAACGCCGACCGTGCCGGCCTCGGGGGGCGACTCGAGACGCTCGAACACCTGCGGGGGCGACTCGGCGAGCGGTTCGACCCGCCGGACCTGCTCCGTGACCTGGTGGCCGAGGGGAACACGGGACTGGCCATCGGCGAGGGCTTCTACGTCTGGGAGGACGGTCGCCCGGTCGAACCCGCGGTGTCGATTCCCGGGGTGTCCCGTCCAGAGAGCGGCCCCGACGACCCGGGTCGGTGACCGTCTCCCCCGGCAGTCCCGGGGGTCGCGGTGTTTGACAACGCATAAAAGCGACCGGGCGGAAGTGAAGGTATGAGCAGCGAGAGCGAGGGCAAACGCAAGCAGAAGTGCATCTCGTGTGGCATCAACATCGCCGGGACGAGCGCGGCGTCGTTCGACTGCCCCGAGTGTGGGTACCGCATCTACCGGTGTGCGAAGTGTCGCAAGCAGAGCAACCTCTACGAGTGCCCCGATTGTGGGTTCAGGGGACCGTAACATGGGGAAGGTCGCAGCCAAGCTCAAGGTCATGCCGGACAGCCCCGATGTCGACCTCGACGACCTCCAGGAGCGGCTCGAACAGTCCCTCCCCGAGGGGGCCAAGATCAACGGCTTCGAACGCGACGACGTGGCCTTCGGCCTGGTCGCCCTGCTCCCGACGGTGATCGTCCCGGACGACAGCGGCGGCACGGACGCCGTCGAGGAGGCCTTCGCCGGGGTCGAGGATGTCGAGTCGGTCTCCGTCGAGAACGTCGGCCGCCTGTAAACGCACGTTTTATACGTCCCAGTAGCCAACTCCGGCGTATGCCTAACTCGAACGGACCACGCCAGGGAACGCGCAACAAACTCAGGAACGGCGCCCGGGACCGCGGGACGTCGCCCCCACAGCGGGCCGTCCAGGCCTTCGAGGACGGCGAGTCGGTCCACCTCAAGATCGACCCGAGCGTCCCCGGCGGCCGGCACCACCCCCGCTTCGACGGCCACACCGGGACCGTCGTCGGCCAGCAGGGCGAGGCCTACAAGATCGCCATCACTGACGGCGAGACCGAGAAGACGCTGATCGTCAAGCCCGCGCACCTCACGCCCCAGGAATAGCGTCTCCGCCTTCTCCGCCGGTCCACTACCCGACCAGCGTCAGGTAGTGCCCGTCCGGGTCACGCACGCGGACGCCGCCATCGACCCCAGTGACGGCGAGTGCGTCCTCGGCGACGGCGTCGGCGACCTCCTGGGGGTCGTCGGCAGCGATCCCGAGGTCGACGTGGACGCCCCCGCGAGCGTCCGCGAGGCCGAGGTGTGGCTCCCAGAGTTCGACGTCGAATGCGCCACAGCTCAGCCGGACCCGCTCGCGGTCCTCGCCCTCGTCGACGACGTCGAACCCCAGCGTCTCGTAGAAACCGAGCGCCCGTGGCAGGTCCTCGACCTCGAAGACGACCTCGAAGACCCCCGAGACGCCCGTCCCCTCCGTGTCACTCCGCTCGCCGAGTTCGACGCAGTTGCCCTCCGTGTCGTAGAAGTACAGCGACCGGGCGGCCCCGAAGCGGTGTTCGACGAGGTCGAACCGCTCGTCGAGGCGGTCGTACCAGTCGTCGTACTCCACCGCGGGGATCGACATCGCGTAGTGGGTGTGCAGGCCGCCCCGTGGGACGGTACTGGGCGTCCGCAAGATCAGGTCCGTCTCGCCGACCGCGAGCGCCGCCTCGGTCGCCGTCTCGCGGCGGACCTCGAGGTCGAGAAACGCCTCGTAGAAGGAGCGCGCGCGGTCGAGGTACTTGACTTCCAGCGCGAGCCAGCGTGGCCCCGAGAGCATAGCCGGACCTTCGAGCGCGCCGGTCAAAGATTCTCGGGTCATACGGATTGCTGTAGCCGTTTTCCAGGTCGACCGCACGCCATACTGCGGTCATGCCGGCAATGGACTACAGCAATCCGTATCATACGGTCGTGCGTAATACTGTCGGCTATAACTTCGTGAGCGATTTCGCGTCCCGGGTGGGGCGAAACTGCTCACGGGCTTATAGCCGACAGTATAACCAAGTTCAGCAGTCCCGGTGAGAAACGGTGTTTCGGACCACGCAGACGGCCTCCTGTTTCGTGGGAGCGAAAAGAATTACGCACGACCGTATCAGTCCCCGCGGCGCACGGCCGACGGCACCCCCACGGGGACCCACCCTCTCCTTTGGGTAGGGACCTTTTGATGACTGGGACCTTACCTGGGTGTATGCCGATGAAAGGCTCCGGCCCGGCGACCGAGTGGAGGGAGATCGACCGGTTCGAACCCGACGACGACACGGCGACGGGCGGCGTCGGCTGGATCGCCCACCCCGAAGAGGCGATGCAGCGGGCGAGTCACGCGCTGGCAATCGAGGGCGACGTCTGGGTCGTCGACCCGGTCGACGCCGCGGGCATCGACGACCTCCTCACCGAGTTCGGGGACGTCGCCGGGGTCGTGGTCCTGCTGGACCGACACAAGCGCGACGCCGGCGCCCTCGCGGGGCGCCACGACGTGCCCGTCTACGTCCCGGACGTGATGGACGGCGTCGCCGAGGACATCGACGCGCCGGTCGAGCGGTTCCACGGCGAACTCCCGGGGACGGGCTACAGCGCCCGGACGGTCGTCGACAACTTCGCCTGGACCGAGGTGGCGCTGGTCGACCGCGAGAACGGCGTCCTGGTCGTGCCGGAGGCGGTCGGGACGACCGACTACTTCCTCGCCAGCGGCGAGCGCCTCGGTGTCCACCCGGCGTTGCGCCTGAAACCCCCGCGGCGACTCGGACGGTTCGAACCCGACCGTATCCTGGTCGGCCACGGCGCCGGCGTCCACGAGGACGCGACCGGTGCGCTCCAGGACGCCCTCTCGGGCGCACGGGGTCGCACGCCCGGACTCTACCTGAAGAACATCAAGTCCCTCCTGCCTGTTTGAGGGGACACGTCCGGGCAGGGCCGTGGGTCAGCCGCGACTGTGTGTCACACGGTATAAAAACGGTGGCGCCATAGGAGGCGTGTGCTCTACGCGACGCGCGGTCTCGTCCGGTCGCTGTTGCGACTCGCGGGTGAGCGCGACCCCGAGGGGACGACCATCCCCCTCGCGGTGACGCCGGCAGCGGACCTCCCGGAGGCCGACCTGACCGCGGAGACACCCGTGTTCACACACTTCTACATGCCCGACTCGGGCGGGGCGGTCAGCGCGGTCTTCGGCGTCGACATGGGGACCCCCGCGGGCCAGACCCAGGGCCGGTTCGTCTCGCACCCCGAGGGCGACCTGCGGCTCTCGACCCGAGACGACCTCCACGAGGTGGTGTTCGTCGCCGTCCCACCATACACGGAGGAGTCGCTGGCCGCCTTCGACCGCAGCGGCCGCGAGCAGGAGTTCACCATCCTCGATATCGAACCGCCCGAGGAGCGGCCGG
>CAZUWC010000002.1:0-19873 GCA_964623935.1 uncultured Halobacteriales archaeon | reverse complement strand
GCTCGCGGGGGTCGTCCTGTTCAGTCGCGTTGGCAGTCATCAGTCACACTCCGAATACTGCGCCGAGTTGTTGATCTGGCTGCACAGGGAGTTCAATTCCGACCGATAAAAATCACGTGAGGATTCGAGATTTGAAATCTCGTCGTTCTTGTCGTCGATCGTATCTTCGAGGTTGGAGATTTCGTCGTCCTTGTCGTCGATGGTGTCTTCGAGGTCGGAAATCTCTTGATCTTTCTGGTCGATTCTACTTTCGAGGGTATTGACCTCGCTCTCCAGCGAGCTGACCTCGCTCTCCAGCGAACTGACCTCGCTCTCCAGATTGTCGATCTCAGTGCGGGCATTCGAGAGGTCGTCCCGGGTCGCAGAGAGTTCCTGTCGGGTGCTCGCAAGCTGGTCTTCCGTCGCCGCGAGTTGCTGTTCGGTCTGGTTGAGTTCCGTCGCAACCTGGTCGACGTCCTGGTTACGCGTCTCGAGGCGCTGCTGGAGTTCCTCGACGCGCTGTTGACTCTCTTCGAGCTGTGTCTCTGTCTCGTTGAGCCGTTCACTCAACTCCGCGTTCCGGGACTGGAGGAGGTCGTTCTCCTGGCGAATCTCCTGGGCGGAGTCCTGGTAGAGCACCGTCGCGCCGGCCGTACCCGCGACGACCACCACGACGACGAGGACCAGTCCGAGGTTGATGCTGCCACCGAGTGCGCTCATGTCAGTCCACTCTCCCGTGTGGTCCGTCCCCTGTACACTTGAAGGCGCCGGAGGCCGACCTCCAGGGCGAAGACGAGCAAGGCAAGGAGCAACGCCACCCAGTCCCAGGACTCCCGGACGCTGCGGATTTCGGTGGCCTGCTGTCTGGCGAGTCTGGCGATTCTCTCGCCCTCGTCGGTGCCGAAGACCTGGCCGCCGGTCGTCGCGACGAGGTCCGAGAGGTCCCGACTCGATCCGAACCGGGCGTACTCGCGGGGGTAGTTCGCCGCGTATGTCCTCCCGAGCACATCGCCGTAGCCCTGGCTCTCGGGCGTGAACTCGCCCTGGTAGGTCCGCTCGCTGACCTGCTGGAAGGTGACGTTGGGCGCACTGGGACGCTCGGCCCCGCGGTAGGTCAGCGACGTCTGGGTGCCCACGCGGGCCTCGCCGACGCGCACCACGCCAGTCGCCGTCCGCGCCGGGTCGCCGATGGCGTAGTTGACCGACTTCGTGACCACGAGCGAGTCGGGTTCCCGGAGCAACCCACCGAGGCCGCCGCCCTCGCGGTAGGCGGTGACCGAGACAACACGCCCGAGACCGAACTGCCAGGAGGCGATGGCGGGGTTCCCGTCGGCCGTCGCCACCTGGAAGTCCGCGCCGGACTTGACCGCGACGTCGTTGGCCTGGCCGGGGCTGGCAGTCAGTTCCACCCCCGAGGTGATGAACGTGTTCGGCGTCACGACGGTCAGGCCCTCGCCCTCGAACTGCCGGGAGGCGGCCCCGAACAGGAGCCGCAGGCGGTTGCTCTCGTCGGCGTTGAAGTAGCTCCCGCCCGACGCTTCGGCGATGCGGGTCATCACGGGGACGTTCACCCGCTGTGCGGCCCCGACGCCGATGATGCGCCGGCCCTCGCGCCCGAGCTGGTTCGCGACGACGACAGGTCGCTCCGAGTTCCTGACGAACCCGTCGCTGAGGAGGATGATCGTCCCCGGGCGGTCCCCGAGCATCCGGTCGGCACCGAGAAGCCCGTTCGCGATGTCGGTCCCCGGCCTGTCCTCGGGCTGGAGCCGGCGGATGCGGCTGGCAGTCTCCTCGCGGCTCTCCCCGAGGGGTTGGACGTCGGCGATCCGGTAGGCCTGGCTGCCGAACGCGACCACGCCGACTTCGTTGCTGTCCCCCAGCTGGTCGAGGACATCCAGCGCGACGCCCTTCTGGACGTCGAGGTCCCCGGCAGTGCTCCCGGAAATGTCGACCAGGAGGACGATGTTGCTCGCCCCGCCGGTGGCCTCGCCCAGGCGCACGGGCAACATCGACGCGACGGGCGATTCGCCGTAGCCGCCGGCCTCGTAGGCGTTGTCGCCGCCGACCGCGAGGAGTCCGCCGCCGTCGATGACGTGGCGCTGGAGGGCGCTGACGTTGCCCAGCCCGCCTGCGGGCACGTTCTGGACGACGACGGCCGCGTAGGGGTCGAGATTGTCCGGCACCGATCCGGCGGTCGTGACGTTGTACAGCCCCCCGAGGTACGACTGCAGGGGGTACTCCCGGTTCGAGACGTACAGGATGTCCGGTTTCTCGACGACGCGGACCGTCCGGTAGAAGACGTCGTTGCGGTCGTGGACGTCGTCGCCCTGGGCGCGCGCGGTCACGCGGTGGGTGCCACGCTCCTCGAAGGTGTGGTTCACCCGGACGGACTCGCCGGCGGCCAGGCTGTCCTCGCGGACGGTCTCGCCGTCGATACTGACCTCGACCGGGACGGGGTCGGACGCCTCGACGCCCGACAGGGAAACGACGAACTCCGTCGAGAGGCCGACAGTCGCCGTGGCGGGCCCCGACACCGAGACGGCACGCTCGGTCCGCTCGGGTTCGATATCGACGGCGCTGACAGTCGCGTTCAGGCTCTCGGCAGCCTCGGCGGTTGCCCGGAGGTCCCGTCCCTCGGTGACGCGGCCGTCCGAGAGGAGGACCACCGTCCCGTTCTCGCGGAGGTTCGCGGCCACCCCGTCGCCGACACGCGAGTCGCTCCCGGACCCGACCGTCGCTCGCGTCACCGGCACGCCGGCGTCCTCGATGTTCTCGACGAGTTCTTGTTCCACTTCGGGATAGACGGCCATGCTGTCCGAGTCGTCGGTCAGCAGCGTCACGCGCGGTTCGCCGGGCGTCTCGCGGACCTGGACGGTGTAGGGGCCCATCGCCCCGACGACCAGCAGGACGGCGATCAGCACGCGGCTCGCAAAGAGGAGCCGGCGGCTCCGACTGGAGGCCGACCGGTCGCCCCCCGCCCGGAAGACCAGGTACGCGAGCAGGGCGACCGCGACCGGAAGCGCCGCGAGCGGCCAGAGCTGTTCGAGGCCGACGGTCAGCCCCTCCGCGAGGCGGTAGGAGACCATCAGAGGTCACCCCGCCGGCGGATGTATCCCACTTCGAGCAGGACTGCCGCCAGCGCCCCGACGACGACGAACGCCGTCAGCGGGCGTGGCACCGTCCGCCGCTCCACGGTCGTGACGTTCCCGACCGGCCCCTGGCGGTCCGTGAGGCTCTCCACGTCGACAGCCGATTCCCCGGCCGAGAGCAGCGACGCGCTGTGGCGCCGCTCCCCGGCCGCGTAGATGCCGGCCCTCGCGAACTCAACCGACGGTCCGGAGAGCTGTCCGCCGGGCCCCTCGACAGTCCCGGCGTCGAACCGTCCGGTGTCGCCGGTCCGGTGGTTCAGCGCCGGCAAGGGACTGCGGTCCGCGAGGTGAAAGACCGCACGCTTCCAGAACACGGGGTACTGGTAGTTGAACTTGAAACTGGAGGCCTCCTCGATGTAGCCGTAGTAGAGCACCCGGCCGCCGTCCCGCTGGGCAGTCGCCAGCAGCGGCGTGCCGTCGCGCAACTCCACGAGCGTCTCGCCGGCCCGGAGCGTTCCCGCGAGGTACTCGTCGGGTGCCTGGAAGCTGATCCCCCTCGTGAGGTCGGTCGTGGCCGTCCGGTGGACGGTCGGCGCCTGTCGGAGTGCCGTCGGTTCGACGAGCGACAGGTCCCCGTACTGTTCGGGCATGGGGTCCTGTGCCTGGATGGCGACGCCGCCGCCGTCGGCGAGGACGTCACGACCCGTCTCGACGTTGCCCGGGAGCAGCACCTCGGGGTCGACGTTGCTGTAGATGACGACGTCGAAGTCACCCTGGATGTTCCCCGGCGGGGACTCGACGGTCAGTTCCACCTGGTCGTTGACGTCGAGGGCGGTCGTCAGGAAGCGGTTCTCGTCGTTCGTGACGACGAGCACGTCGACCGTCGCGTCCGGGGGAGCCGCGAGGTAGACGGTGTCGTCGGTCGGGAAACTGTCTCCCGGCGAGAGGCGTGCCTCGCTGGTCCCCGCGGGCACCTGGAAGGTCACGGTACCCACGTCACCCGGGGCCAGCTCCACCTCGCGCCGTGCCTCGCCCAGTACGACCGTCCGTGTGGCTGTCTCCTCGCCGAAGTTCCGCACCGAGAGCGTCACCTCCGAGCCAGAGAAGCGGCGGTCGACGAACCCCACGTTGTCGGCGCCGCCACCCTCGAACTGCCGGAGGTCGACGCTGATCCCCCGCGCCCTGAGGGCCGCGACGGCGTCGGTCCAGTCCTCGCCCGCGAAGTCGCTCACCACGACGACGCGCCCGTCGTCGCCGACGATGGTCCCGGCCTGTGCGATTGCCGACCGGAGGTCACCGGGGGCGTCCGTGACGCCGAGTCCGGCGAGTGTCTCCCTGGCGTCGCTGGGCGGCCCACGCCGAAGCGCAACCGTCCCGCCTCCGGACGTCGTGAGGACGGACGTCCGTTCGGTCACCTCCTCGCCGGCGACGGCGACCGCGCGGTCGAACCGCGTCTCCCCGTCCGACTGGGTCGCCATACTGGCGCTCGTGTCCACGACGAGGACCGTCTCCTCGACGACCTCCCGCTCGTCGACCGGCACGTACGGGGTCGCCAGCGACACCGCCAGCAGCAGGATGACCAGTAGTTGCAACAGCAACAGGAGGCTCCGCGAGAGGCGTTCCAGCAAGGGCGAGGTCGCCTGCTGGCGCTCCTCCTCCAGCAGGAACCGGAACGTCGGCAGTTCCACCTCGCTCGGGTCGGGCCGGATGAGATAGAGGACGACGATGGGGACCGCGACCGCCAGGGCAGCAAGCCCCAGCGGCGAGAGGAACACGTCCTGGAGGGCCATACCCGCTCCCTGGTCGGGGTTGCCTATCGGTCTTACGCTCCGAGGGGACGGGGAGTCTCACCCGAGGAACCGCTCGACTGCCTCGCGGAGGACCCCGCAAGCGCGTGTGACGTCGCGGCGGTCGACGTATTCGCGCTCGGCGTGGGCGACCGCGCCGTACTCGTCGGCCAGGACACCGGGGCCGAAGACGACGGTCGGCGCCTCGCTCGCGAAGTACGACGCCTCCGTTGCGGCGCCGAAGGGCCGCACCTGACCGCTACCGGCCGACCGCAACACCTCGACGAGACGGTCGTCGGCGTCGGTGGCGAATGCCTCCAGGAACGGCGTCTCGCGGTCGGCCAGCGCCACCCGCAGGTCCATGCCCGTCGGCATCCACTGGTAGCAGTGCTCCTCCAGGGCGGCCCTGAATCCGTCCGCCGTCTCCGGCGGGACGCTCCGGCGGTCGAAGGTGACCCGACACTCCGCGGGCACCTGGTTGGCCGCCTCGCCGCCCTCGATGCCGGTCGGCGTCAACGTGGGCCGCCCCAGCGCGTCGTGTTCGCCGGGGCCCCGCTCCTCGTCGAAGGTGTCCATCGCCTGCAGGACTGGCGCGGCCGCCCGCACCGCGTTCGCCCCACTCGCCGGTTGGGCGGCGTGTGCCGCGAGGCCGGAGATGACGATTTGACCCTGGAAGCGACCCCGTGCGGCCGTGCAGACGTTCAGGTCCGTGGGTTCGCCGACGACGTAGGCGTCCGCATCCAGGTCCAGGGCGGCCGCCCCAGTCGAGTCGGTCTCCTCGTCGGGCGTGACCGCCAGCGTCAGCCTGCCCGCCGACAGGTCCGCGCCCAGGAACGCGTCGACCATCGCCGCCAGCGGCCCCTTCGCGTCGCAGGCACCACGGCCACAGACGATGTCACCCTCCACCGCCCCGTCGCTGCCCGGCACCGCCTCGCGCTCCCCGAACGGCACGTGGGGCGGCACGGTGTCGATGTGCGTGTTGAGCACGAGGTGTGGACCGTCGGGCCCGTCGTCGCCCGCTCGCTCGCTCCGGTCTCGATTCGCGGCCGTCCGCGTCGCCAGCGTGTTGCCCGCGTCGTCCACCCGCGGGTCCACGCCGTGGTCCTCCAGCGTCCCGACCAGCAACTCGCGCATCGCCTCGACGGACTCGTGAGACGGTGTCTGCACGGCCTCGGCGTGGAATGCGAGGGCGGCGAAATCGCCCCCCATCAGTCGCCGCCCGCGTCCGCCGCGGGCACGGACAGGTCGGTCGTGAACTCCCGGACGACCGGGCCCCGCAGCGTCGCTCCCTCGTCGGTGACGGTCACGTCGAGGCGGCCACCGGGTGGGTGGACCGCGATTGCCCCGTCACGGTCGGCCAGTCCCAGGCGGGCCGCGACGGCGGCGACGGCCACCGCGCCGGTCCCGCAGGAACGGGTCTCGTCCTCGACGCCGCGCTCGTAGGTCCGCTGGTCGAAGCCGCCGTCCTCGCGGCGCGATGCGACCGTCAGGTTCGCACCCTCCGGAAACACGTCGGCGTAACGCACGTCCGGCCCGACTTCGGGGACGTCCACTTCGTCCACGTCGTCGACGAACGCGACCGCGTGCGGGACGCCGGTGTTCACGGCAGTGACGGTCAGCCCACCCACGTCTCGCTCGACGAACGGACCGTCGCTGTCGACAGGGACCCCGGCGGGGTCGAAGGTCGGTTCGCCCATCCCTATAGTCACCTGCTCCCCCACGTTCGCGCGGCGCGGACCGGCGCCGGTGTCGACGACCACCTCGTCCGCCCCGTCGAGACGGCGGGCCGCCCAGTCGGCCACACACCGGGCGCCGTTCCCGCACATTGCGGCCCTGCTCCCGTCGGGCTGAACCAGCACCATCTCGACCCGCGGTGGGGCCTCGTCCGGGTGGAGGGAAAGGAAGAGGACGCCGTCGGCGCCGGTCCGCGGGCTGTCGGGGTGGCTGATGCCGGTCTCGCGGTCACAGACCGCGCGGGCGAACTGCGAGCGGTCGGGCACGTCGGCGGCCGCGTCGACGACGACGAAGTCGTTGCCGGTGCCGTGGTACTTGGTGACGTTCATCGTTCGAGCCTCGTGATGTCGGCGAGTCGCTCCCGGCGGACGGCCAGGGACGCGTCACCGCCCTCGATGGCGACGACCGCCGGCCGCGGGCGGGAGTTGTAGTGGCTGGCCATCTCGTAGCCGTACGCGCCGGCGTTGCCGACCGCCAGCAGGTCGCCACGCTCGGGTCGTGCCAGCCCGCGGTCGCGGGCCAGCACGTCCGCCGTCTCGCAGATGGGACCCGCGACCGTCGCGGCGACCGTCTCGCGGCCGTCGGCGCCGGGAGCGACGTTCCGGAGTTCGTGGTACGAACCGTAGAGGGCGGGCCTGATGAGGGTTGTCATCCCGGCGTCGACGCCGACGGCGAGCGTCTCCGGGGTGGGCTTGACCGTGTTCACCCGCGTCAGGAGGACGCCCGCGTCCGCGACCACGTAGCGCCCGGGTTCGACGCCCAGCGTCGCCTCAGTGTCGCCGAATGCCTCGCGGGTCGCCGCCGCGACCGCCGGCAGATCAAGCGGCTCCTCCTCGGGCCGGTAGGGCACGCCGAAGCCGCCGCCGACGTTGACGAACTCGAGGGGGCCCTCGGCCAGCACCTCGCGTGCGATGTCGGCCACGCGGCCGACGAACTCGCGGTGGGTCGCCAGGTCCGCCTCGCCGTGGATGCCGCTGCCGGCGTGGGCGTGCAGGCCGACCACGTCGAATCGCTCGCGGGCCGTCGCGACGACCTCCGGGACCCGACCGGCCGGGACGCCGAACTTCGGTTCCGAGCCGGTGGTGACTTTCTCGTGGTGACCGGTGCCGACGCCGGGGTTGACGCGCACGCAGAACCGGCCGTCGTAGCCACGCTCGGCGAGGCGGTCGAGCGTGTCCGCGGCGCCGACGGTCACCACGAATTCGTGGTCGGCCGCAAGGTCGACGACGTGGTCGAGGTCCCGTGCGGGCGGGTTCACGGCCGTGTACCGGACCGCCTCGCCCGGGAATCCGGCGTCGAGCGCGCGCTGGACCTCGCCCGCGGAGGCACACTCCGCGCCGAGGCCGGTCGCCGCCAGCGTCTCCAGAACTGGCCGCGTCGTGTTGGCCTTGACGGCGTAGCTGACGTCCGCCCGGTCGAAGGCAGCCAGCACCCGCCGGGCGTTCTCGCGGACGCGGTCGAGATCCTGGACGTAGAGTGGCGTGCCGTACTCCTCGGCGAGATCGCGAAGCAGCTCGTCGTCCCATGCCCGGAGACGGCGGACTGCCGGCGAGTCGCTCATTGGATAAGCCGGGGAGATGGCGGATAACAAGGGTTGCGCTTGCCCCCCACGGTTCACTCCCCGGTCAGCCCCCAGTGGGAGTCGAGCACCCCGTCGAGCGTCTCTGTCTCCGACATTTGCCGGTCCTCCTGGACCGCGAGGGCGTCGAGATACAGCGTGAACTCGTTGGTCCCCCCCTCCCGGTGGACGCGAACGATGCCCGTCACTTTCGTGGTGTCACCCTCGCTCGCAGTCCCCACGACGTCGTCGTCCAGGTAGGCGGGCAGCGACGTGATCCACCCCGCGTCAGCGGGTTCCGCCGCGAGCACTATCTTCTGCAGGTCGACGAACTCTGAGTCCCCGATCCGGAAGGAGAACGCCCCGTCCCAGCCGCAGTTCTCACACCGTTTGGGCGTCTCCATCTCGATGCCGGCCTGGTCGAGCCGGACCGCGGTCGCACAGACCGGACACTCGTAGGCTGCCGAGACGGCACTCGCCCGCGGCGGACCGACCGACTCGACGACGCCCGACACCGTCACGAGGTCGCCGACGTGGTAGGCGCGGATCCTCTCCACCGACCGTTGCTGTGGGTTGTTCTCGACCCGGAGGTGGACCGGTCCCGACACCTCAAGCAGTTCTTCGAGGGCCGCCTCGCCCGCCCCGAAGCCCGCCGCCGGGTCCTCGAACAGGTCCTGCAGGAACCCCTCGTCGAAACTGTGCACGTCGAGCAGGTCGACGTACAGCGACCGCTCGTCCGGGTAGGCCTCGGCCAGACGCTCGACCTCCGCCCCGCACTCCTGGGAGAGGTACGACCGCCACGTCTCTGTGGATGCCGGCATGTGGCCCTCTGCCCCGATGCTTGGCGAGCCAACACCTTGGCTGTACTGGCCGGTCGACGGAGACGTTTTTACGTCACCGCACCGAACCAGTGACGATGACTGGCCGATGGGAGACGCTCTCCCGGGAGACTGCCTACACCTGCGAGGGGTTCGACATCGTCCACGAGGAGGTCCGCCTGCCCGACGGACAGCGCGCGGACTTCGACTACCTCTCTGAGGGCGAGAGCGTCGTCGTCCTGCCGTTCACCGACGACGGGCGGGTCGTGATCGTCGAGGAGTGGCGCCAGGCCGTCGGCCGCCAGAATCGCGGGCTCCCGGCGGGCAGCGTCGAACCCGGCGAGGACCGCGACCGGGCTGCACGCCGTGAACTCCGCGAGGAGACGGGCTACGAGGCGGGCAGCCTCGAGCACATGACGGCCGTCGAGCCCGCGAACGGGTTCGCGGACGCCGTCTTCCACTACTACGTCGCCCGCGGCTGTACCGACACGGGAGAGCAGGACCTCGACGCGAACGAGACCATCACGGCCGACACGACGACCCTCGAGGCGCTCCTCGCGGGCACGCGCGACGGGTCGGTCAGGGACGGACGGACCGCGTTCGGCGTCACCTACTACGCACTGTTCGAGGACGGAGACGGCGTCGACCCCGGTGCGGGCTGATGGCCGGCGTCTTCGAGGTCCGCGAGTACGACGCCCGCGGCCGACTCGGGGAGCTCTCGGTTCCCCGGCGGAACGTGACGGTGACCACGCCGGCGTTGCTGCCGGTGGTGAACCCGCACGTCCAGACGGTCCCGCCGGCGCGCCTGGCCGAACTGGGCGCGGAGATACTGATCACGAACAGTTACGTCCTGCACGGCAGCGACGAGCTTCGCGAGCCCGCACTCGACCGCGGCCTCCACGACCTGCTTGGATTCGACGGGGCCATCATGACCGACTCGGGATCGTTCCAGCTCGCGGAGTACGGCGAGATCGACGTCACGACACCGGAAATCCTCCGCTTCCAGCACGAGATCGGCTCCGACATCGGGACGCCGGTCGACATCCCCACGCCGCCCGATGCCGACCGCGAACGGGCCGAACGCGAGTGGGTGAGTACCCGCGAGCGCCTCGACCGGGCGAGTGCGGTGGAGACCGGCGAGATGCTCGTCACGGCACCGGTCCAGGGGTCGACGTTCCCGGACCTGCGCGAGCGGGCCGGCCGCGAGGCAGCGGAGACCGGTCTCGACGTCTTCCCCGTCGGCGCCGTCGTCCCGCTGCTCAACGACTACCGATTCGCCGACGTCGTCGACGCCGTCGTCGCGGCCAAGCGCGGCCTCGGCGAGGCAGCCCCCGTCCACCTGTTCGGGGCCGGGCACCCGATGATGTTCGCGCTCGCGGCCGCGATGGGCTGTGACCTGTTCGACTCGGCCGCTTACGCCCTGTACGCCCGCGACGGCCGGTACCTCACGGTGCGCGGGACCGAGCACCTCGCGGACCTCTCGACGTTCCCCTGTTCCTGTCCGGTCTGTTGTGAGTACACGCCCGCGGACCTTCGGGATGGGGACGAGGAGGAACGCCACACCGTGCTCGCCGAACACAATCTCCACGTCTCCTTCGCGGAGATGCGCCGCGTGCGCCAGGCCCTCGACGCCGGGAATCTCCTCGAACTGGTCGAGGCGCGTGCCCGCGGCCACCCCGCAATGCTCGACGGCTACCGCCAACTGCTCGAACACGCCGACTGGCTGGCGGGGACCGATCCAGTCTCCAAGGGCGCCTTCTTCTACCTCTCCACTGAGAGCGCACGCCGCCCGGAGGTTCGGCGACACCACGACCGCCTGAGGCGATTGAACCCCGAGGGGGACGTCCTGCTCACCGAGGGCGACCCGAAGGCCGACGGCTACGACGAATGTTGGCGGGTCCGTCCGCCGTTCGGTCCCGTGCCACGGGCACTCCGGGAGGTCTATCCGTTGACCGCGGAACTGCCGGACAGGCGCGATTCACAGTCACTCGAAGCGACTGCCCGGGGTGTCTGTCTGTTGGTCGACGGCAATCCGGACACCGAGTTCTCGCTGCGACACCGTGACTGGCCGGCGAGCACTCTCGAAGGCCTTCCCGAGCGGGTTCGTGTCGAGCAGGTGACGTCGCCCGAATCCAGTCAGGGGAGTTCGTCGTGGAAATAAACTGGTGTCTGGTCGAAAGCCAAGATAGTTACTCGCCCGCCGCCGACCGGAGTGCATGACCGAGTACTTCGAGGTCCACGAGCGCGACGGGGCCGCGCGTGTGGGGGAACTCCGCCTGGCGGACGCGGTGTGGACGCCCGCGCTCGTCGACGACGTCCTCGTCGACGCGGGGAGTCTCTGGCCAGACGACCGCGAGGTTCCCGAGGGGGACGAGTCGTCGCTTTCGGTGCTGCCCCACCGGGCGTTCCCGGGCGGGACACCCGGGGAAGTCCAGGAGGCCTTCGCCGTCGAGTACCCCGACGTGGACTTCCCGAGCGCGGCAGTCGTCACACCCGACACTACCGCGGACGCAGTTGAATCGAACGCCGACGCGTTCGTCCTCTCGAACGCCCAGGAACTGGTCGGCCACGCGGCGGCGTTCGTCGCGGCAATCGTCCGGACGCGCGAGGCCATCCCCGCCGACACGGCACTCTACCTGCCCGGCGTGGCGACCCCCGCGAACGTCGCCACGCTCGCATACGCCGGCGTCGACCTCTTCGACACCGACGGGGCGGTCGTCGCGGGCACGCGAGGTCGGTACCTCGCCCCCGATGGCGCGTACTTTCTCGAAGACCTGACCGACCTGCCGTGTGCCTGTCCCGCCTGCCAGCAGCCCCTCGACTCCTTCGACCGGGCGGACTGTGAGGCCCACAACGTCAACGCGCTCCGAGCAGCGCTGGCCACCGTCCGCGAGCGGATCCGCGCGGGTACCCTCCGTGACTACATCGAGGGGCAGGCCCGACACGAGCAGTGGCTCACGGCAGTTTTCCGCCGACTCGACCAGCAGTACGGATACCTGGAAGAGCGCACGCCGGTGTTGCGCCGTGCCGAGATGACCGCCACGAGTGACGATACCCTGCGACGAATCGAAATCCAGCGCTTCGCCGAGCGCGTCACCGGGCGGTACCGCTGCCGGTTCGACAATCCGCTGGTGCTGGTGCCCTGTTCGGCCCGGAAACCCTACAGCGAGTCACAGAGCCACGGCCAGTTCCACGACGCCATCCAGTTCCGGGCCCACACGGTGTCGATGACCTCGCCCATCGGCGTCGTCCCGCAGGAACTCGAACTCACATACCCGGCCCAGCACTACGACGCCGCCGTCACGGGCCAGTGGAGCGCCACCGAGGTCGAGTTCGTCGCAGACGTCCTGGCAGCCTACCTCCGGCGCAACGAGTACCCACGCATCGTCGCACACGTCCCCGAGGATGGGTACCGCGAGGTCTGCGAACGCGTCGAAGACTGCCTGGACCTGGACTTCGAGTACACCGTCGCGGACCATCCCACCACCGGGGACTCCCTCTCGAACCTGGCCGCGACGCTCTCGACGGAACTGAAATACGGCAAGCGCGAGCGCCAGCACAACACCCTCCGGGCGATCGCCGACTACCAGTTCGGCGAGGGTGCTGGGGAGGAACTCTTCGAGGAGTTACGCGTCGAGAGCCGCTATCCCAAACTCCGGGCTCACGACGCCGACGGCGAGCAACTGGCCGCGCTCGTCCCCGAGTACGGCGTGCTGTCGCTGACGCTGGCCGGTGCGCGCCGGTGGGTCGAGGGCGACGTGCCGACCAAGCGGGCCGAAATCGACGACTTCGTGCCACACGGGTCGGTGCTCGCCCCTGGCGTCGTCGACGCCGACGACTCCATCCGGGTCGGCGACGAAGTCGTCTTCGACGGGCCGAGTGCCTTCGCGGTCGGCCGCGCGGAGATGTCCGGCCCCGAGATGGCCCGGAGTACCCGGGGAATCGCCAGTCACGTTCGCCACGCCGAGGAGCGATAAGCCGTCTATCGACCGGGCCGGTCGGCGCGTGACTCGGTCCGTCCGTCCCCACCCGCGGGCCTGGCAGGGACGCCGGCGACTGTCGTTCCCGGCGGGACGTCGGAGGTCACCAGCGAGTTCGCCGCCACCCGGGCGTCGGCACCGATTTCGACGCCCGGCAGGACGACCGCGCCGGCACCGATCATCGCCCGTTCGCCGACGACGACCTCCCCGGTGCGGTACTCGTTCTGGAGGAACTCGTGACAGAGGATGGTGACGTCGTAGCCCACGATGGCGTCGTCCTCGATGGTGATCAGTTCCGGCCAGAAGACGTCGGGCGTCGCCGACAGCGCCAGCGAGACGCCGCTGCCGACGTCGGCCCCGAGCCGCCGCAGCAACCAGCTCTTGAGGCGCAGCGACGGCGAGTAGCGCACGACCATGATGGCGAGAAAGTTCACCATCATCCGCAGAGGACTCCGGGCGTCCGTCCAGTGCCGGAGGGAGTTTCTCGGGCCGGGCGTCGCTGTCGACGTGATCCGGTCGTGTCGGGCGTTGGACTGGCCGACCGCTGTCCCGGCGTCGTCGCTGTCGGACTTTTCGGCGCGCGTTGCGTCGTCGACGCGGGGGTCGCTCACAGGCCCCGTTTCGGCCGCGGGGTATTCAACCGTGCGGTAGCGCGGAGTCCCCGACGGCGAGTCACAACGCATTAGACGCAGGGTGTGCCACTCCAACCCGGATGACACTGCCCCGGGTCGCCGCCTTCACCGACACCTACCTCCCGACGGTCAACGGCGTGACCTACACGGTCAGGGCCTGGCGGGACCGCTGGGAGCAACTGGGCGGCCGGATGGACGTGGTCTATCCGGACAGCGACCACGACCCCGGCGCGGGCGAGCACCCCGTCCGTAGCGTGCCCTTTCCCTTCTACGAGGGTTTTCGTGTCGGCGGCCCGGCCATTCCCGGGGCCATCCGCCGCGTCGACGTGGTGCACGCACACACTCCCTTCGGCGTCGGCCTGGGTGGACTGCGTCTCGCCCGCCGTCTGGACGTCCCGCTCGTGGCCTCCTATCACACGCCAAGCGGCGAGTACGCGGCGTACCTCTCGGTCAACGGCACCGTCGAGCGGGTCCTCCGCGGGACCGCGACCGCCTACGAGCGGTTGTTCCTCGATCGCGCGACAGTCGTCGTCGTCCCGAGCGCCGAGACGGGTCGATACGTCCGGGAGACAGTCGGTACCGACACGCGGGTCACGGTCGTTCAGAACGGCGTCGACACCGACTTCTTCCGGCCGATCGACGCGGAGCGCGAGCGGGCCTTCCGGGAACGTCACGGCCTGCCCGCCGGCCCGCTCGTGGGCTACACCGGCCGGCACGGCTACGAGAAGGACCTGGAGACGCTCGTGCAGGCTGCCGACGGCCTCGAGGCGACCGTCGCGTTCGCGGGCGACGGGCCGGCCCGCTCGGATCTTGAGGCCGCCGCCGACGAGGTGGACGGGGAGGTGCACTTTCTGGGATTTTTGCCCCGCGAGGAGTTGCCGACCTTCTACTCGACGCTCGGGGCGTTCGCGTTCCCGAGCCCGGTCGAAACCCAGGGGCTGGTCGCACTGGAGGCCAACGCCTGCGGAACGCCCGTGGCCAGCGTGGACGCGGGCGCGCTCTCGGACACCATCGACGACGGCGAGAACGGGTACACCGCGCCCGCGGGCGACCCGGCGGCGCTGCGGGAGGCCATCCGCCGGACGCTCGAGGAGCGCGAGCGCCTCCGCGAGGGTTGTCTGGACCGACGCGAGGCCACCAGCGTCGACGCCGCCGTGGACGAACTTCGCGGGGTCTATCGAGACGTGCTCGGAACCTCGTGATTCCTCGAGCGGTTCTTCCCTAACTCAGTGAAACACTATCGGATTCGTGAGATGGTCACTGGTTGCCGTGCAAGATAGAGAGGCCAGAGGCTTAGTCAGCAGTTGAGCAGCGCAGAACGCCGTCGAAATGACCCTCTCATTTTATTATCCCGGTTACACAACAGGAGTCAATGCGACGCCGGAGGTTGTTAGCACTCGTTGCCGGTGGGATGGGATTCGTGGCCGGCTGTCCCTCTCAATCCGACTCCAACCCGGAATCTTCACCCACACCTGTGACCACCGCGTCCACAAACACACCGACGCCAGCCCGAACCCAAACGTCTACACCGGCAGAGACGCCGACCGAGACCGCTACTGCAACCCCGCGCGAGAACCCCGACACGATCTTCGTCTCCCCGGATGGCTCTGACGCGAATCCGGGGTCCAGAGCAAATCCGATCCGATTGATCCAAGAGGGCTTCAATCGGGCCCAGCCAGGTCAGACGATTCACGCACTACCCGGGCGATACCACGAGCGGGTCGAAACCGTCCGACCGGGCACGCCGGAACAGCCAATCGTGTTGACTGGCCCTCCAGAGGCGGTTTTCGTCGGGGGTAACGAGACGCCGCTCCCGGAACCGCTGAAAATCTTCCACAGCCACATCCACGTACTGGGACTCACGTTCGATGGCCTGCAAAACCCTGACAAGCCGGACGTCGTCTCGAAGACTGCCCCTGGGGGGTCCTCCTATGCACAGAGCAACATCCAGGTCAACCCCTTTTCCAGTGGATCGGAAGATGCGTTCCCGGGATACATCCGGGATGTTACAGTGAAACCACACGGGGTCGGGAACGTCCTCGGGGCGATGATAAACACGTTCTTCGCGCACGATGTCGAAATCGGTGAGTTTCGGGTGATCGGTCCAGGTGGGTTGAAACATCTCAAGGGAAACCGCGAGGGTCATAATGGCGAAGTGGTCTACGTGGGGACACCGGCGGACAAATTCGGCGGCTACGGAACGGATATAAGCGGTGCAACCATCGACGAATCCAGTGGGTACCACATCCACCACATCGTCAACGACGAGGGCTACCCACACGCCGAACTCGTCGATATCAAAGCCGGCTGTGAGGACGTGACTATCGAGTACTGCACAGACCGGGGCGGTGCTGCACGGTACGTATTACCGGACTCTGAGCCGACTTCCGAGACGGCCTTCCATCTTGGCGGGAACGACACGACCCTCCGGTGGTGTATTGTCGAAAACAGTCACGGGCAGGCCGTTGAGGTCGGGTCCTGGGACGCAACACATCCGGAGGACTTCGAGGAGTACAAGGGATTTCCACTTCCCGAGGGCTTCAGAGACACGGGACAGGATAATGCTGTTTACCGGAACCGGTTTGTCGGGAACGCCGGGCTCGCAATCCAGTATCCGGTAGTCTACCCCGATGACGGGGAGGCTTACATCCCCGATGGATACGGGCCGGACGCACAACAGGCAGTATGTGGCAACGACATCGACGGAGAGACACATGGCCAACCGGCGAAACCCTGTCCAGGATCGTTGCCCACAGCGGAACCAATCGGTCATCGCGGTGGTGACAGCCCGTATGCATAAGACGACAGCTGGAGTGTCTCAGAGACGACTACCGAAGAACAATCACCACGAGAGGGGAGTGTAGGATGCGTCGCCGCCAATTTCTCACACTCACGACCGGGGGCTTCGGGCTACTCGCGGGGTGTCAGTCTGACTCGGGATCCGCCACCGAGACTGCCACCGAAACGGACGCCGGATCACCAACTGGTAGTGTATCAGACACACCAGCAGAACCGGACCGCACGACCGAAACTCCGACCGAAACACCAGCCGATACTCCCAGTGAACAGTCCAATACGATCGTCGTCGATCCCGCCGGCAGTGACGATAATCCCGGAACGTCGGCGGAACCCGTCGGGAGCATCCAGGAAGCACTCGATAGAGCAGAGCCCGGTACGACGATTTCTCTGCGTGCTGGTGTGCATACGAATGGGGACCCCGAGCGGCCAGTCGGAATCACCAGACGTAGTGGGACACCGGATGCCCCGATCAGGATAACTGGCCCACCGGAGGCCGTGGTGAGAGGGCCGCCGACAGAACTCTCTTCGAAGCCGGTGTTTCACATCGTCCACAGCCACGTCCATCTGGAGGGCATGACACTGGCTGGGTTGACCAAGCCCAGCGAACCCGACACACATCGATGGTACCGGAACAAACTCGTCAACTGTTCACCGCCAACGTGGGAAAACACCTATGCCGACTATCTGACTGGTGTCACAATCAAACCCAGTGCGGTTGGGGGTGCCCGTGGAAAACTCATCTCTGCGTACCGGACGAACGACCTCGAAATCGGTGAATTCGAAGTGATCGGTCCCGCGGGAGTTGATTGGTTCCTTGGTGACAAACGTGGCTACGCCCTCGGGGCAATCGTAAGCCTGGGCCGGTCTTCGAACAACTTCGGAACCAGCTCTTACCCCTGGGAGGGACCGGACGAATCACACGATATTCACGTACATCACATCGCCAACCGCGACGGCTATCAGCACACGGAACTGGTGAAGTTACACGCTGGCAACCACGACGTGACGGTCGAGTACTGTACGGACACCGGCGGCTTGACCCGCTCCGGAATTCACATGCCAGCTGCCCAGTCCACCGTCCGCTGGTCCGTTCTCACCGAGAGTCCTCGGAACGGTGTGTCAGTCTACGTACCACCGATGAAAGAGCGAGGATCCTACGAGGCGTTCAGTACGATTCCCGACGAGCGATTTCCCGGTCGCAACAACGAGATTTACGGAAACGAACTCCTCGACAACGAGGAAGGTGCCATCGGCTTCTCGTCACCGGAATGGTTCGAAAACGACCACGAGGACCAGGTAACCATCTGTGGGAACACCACGGACGACGGAATCGATAGAACGTGTTCGGAGTCGGTTCCACAGAGTGACAAGATCGGATACACTGGCGGAGACAGTCCGTGGGGCTGAGACCGAGTCGCTGCTGAATGCGCGTCAAGTCAGCAGCAACGACTCTACAAAGGTACAGACACACCGAATCAGCGACCGCAAGATCGATTACTGCTCAAGAAGATTCCCCAGAAACATAACCGACGACCGAAGAGTGACGATTCGAAACTCAGGACGAAGTTCGATGGGCACCCATGGTTGTGGATGGGACGGTATATATCACCAGCGTTGACCAGACACTCTACGACTAGGCACTCTACGCACTCAACGCAAGTGATGGATCGGAACAATGGCGGTATGGGGCTGGGCAAACAGACGCGGCACCGAACGTCGTAAACGATACTATCTATCTCGGTGTATTCTGACAACGTTCAAAATCATCCTCTATTTTTATTATGTCTGTTACACAACGATGAACAATGCGACGCCGGAAGATGCTTGCCCTGATTGGCATGGGTCTCGTCGCCGGATGTCCCTCGCAGTCGGATTCTGGGGCCGACTCTACCCCATCCCCGGCTGCGACAGCAACCTCGATAGACACAGCGACACCGCCCCCAACAGGGACACCCACATCGACAGAAACGCCGACTGCGACGCCACGCGAAAATCCAAACACGATATTCGTCAATAGCCAAGTTGGGTATCCAGGAGCACCGGGGACAACCGACAATCCGCTCGATTCAATTCAGCGGGCACTCGAACGCGCCCAGCCCGGCGATACCATTCAGGTGCGCCCAGGCGAGTATCGAGAGCGACTTGAACCACCTCACGGGGGAGAGCCTGGCAAGCCAATCACTATTACTGGACCACCTGACGCAGTGTTGAAAAGCGATCCACAGCAGTATAATGTCGTGTTGATTCGGAAAAGCCACATCCATATCACCGGGATTACAATTGATGGGTTGGAAAACCCCGAAGCCCCCGAGAACGTTGCCTCATACAGCCGCGCACAACTCGTCCAAGCCCGTCCACCGACTTCTACGGACCAGTATCTCGAAGACATCGTGGTTGCGCCCCATCGGATTGGGAATACGCAAAAGTCGTTGGTCAGTCTCGAACGCACCCGAAACGCGGAGGTTGGACCGTTCCGTATGATTGGGCCTGCTGGGACGAAGTATCTACTGACCGACCGTGCAGGTCACAACGGCGAAATCGTCTACCTCGGCACGTCACCGAGTAATCTCGAAACCGACTGGCATCCCTGGGCCGAATACGATCAAACGAGTGAGATTCTGGTCCATCACCTCGACAACAGCGACGAGCATGGCCACTCGGAGCTGGTCAACACGAAATTGGGCACGCACGACATCACAGTCGAGTACTGTACGGATGGTGGTGGGTCAAAAAATACTGAAGATTCACCAGCCGCTTCAATCCGGTTCCAGAGCTTCGGGGCAACCGTACGATGGTGCAATCTTCGCAACGGGAAGGGTCACGGGATCGAAATAGCGAGCTACAAGGCACGCGACGCACAGCAAGAACTGGAAGACCCCTCAGAAATCCAACGTCGGGGTGGGACGGACAACGAAGTCTACGGGAATCGCATTAGTGGGTTTGATGGGAAGGCAATTGCTTATCCCGTTGACTCACAGACCCAAACCGACCAGCAGCACATCTGTAATAACACGTACGACGGGGCGACAGACGGTGAACCCGACGCCGCCTGTCCAGACTCAGTTCCCAGAAATGATGGAGTCGGTCACACAGGTGGGGACAGTCCGTGGGCCTGATACCGATTCGCTGTTGGATACGCGCGCTACATTTTCCACACCAACCGGTGACAATGACTTCTATTCGATACGTTGATCGAAACTCATCCAGACGTTCTCGACCGGGTGCTGGGACTTGATTATCGCTTTGAGAGATGTCAGACCCGTTCTGGTTCCAACATTCACCTGCTTATCTCAGCGCCATGGGCTGTTGCCGCCTGTATGACCGATACCATCACAAGTGGGAACCTCATCCGGGCACGCCTTCTCCGGGTTGCCATCGGCGGGTTCTTCAAATTCATTCCCGGAATAATGGACTTGACTGTTTCACTATATTCGGTAAGAGCCCTCCAGCTACCCGCGGACTGCCGGCTCGAACACCCGTTCGTGGAGGCGACGCGT
>CAZUWC010000001.1:0-23225 GCA_964623935.1 uncultured Halobacteriales archaeon | reverse complement strand
GGATCAACCGCACGACGTAACGCGGTTGAAACGGTACATCGTGACAGCAATCACTATGAGGGTCAGCTGGGTCACTCCTCGGGTGCGTCGCCGCGGCCGTCGGTTGCGGGCTGGTCGGCCTCGCCGGTGCGCTGGGCTCGCAACTCCTCGATGAGCCGGTCGAGGCGCCGGTTTTGCTCGCGGTTGACCGAGACGATGAGATCCGAGAGGACGCCGAACATCAGTAACTGGAGGCCGAGCAGTATCGATACGCCGCTGACGACCACCAGCGCCTCGTGTGAGATGTCCCGGACAAACCAGTCGTACCCGATGAAGGCTGCGAGTACCAGCCCGCCGAGGACGGCGAGGGAACCGACGCTACCGAAGTAGAACAGCGGATTGTTGGTCTTTGCCATCTGGTAGAGGGTGAACAGGATGACCGCGCCGTCGCGAAACGGGCGGAGGTTCGTCTCCGACGCGTCGGGCCGGGCCCGGTAGGTGATGGGAACGACGGCCGTCTCGACGCCGTGTCTGACACACTCGACGGACAGTTCGGTCTCGATACCGAAGCCGTCGGCGGTGAGCGAGAACCGCTCGACCGACGAGACGGAGAACGCACGGTAGCCACTCAGGATGTCCCGCAGGTCCCGACCGTGGACAACCCGGAAGGTGTGGTTGATGAGGCGGTTCCCCGCCCGGTTGAGACGGGACATCGCGCCTGGTTGCATGTCCGCAAAGCGGTTGCCCAGAACGTGCTCTGCCTCGCCCGCCAGAAGCGGTTCGAGCAACTCGTCGGCGTCCGCGGGCCGGTAGGTGGCGTCGCCGTCGGCCATCAGAACGTACGGCTGTTCGACGAGGTCGAGGGCTTCGCGGACCGCCTGGCCCTTCCCCGACCCGGACTGCTGGACGACGCGTGCCCCGTGCTCGCGTGCGACCGCCCGGGTGCCGTCGTCGGAGTCCCCGTCGACGACCAGTACGTTCTCCAGCCCCTGCTCGCGAAAGCCCACGACGACGTCGCCGATTGTCTCGGCCTCGTTGTAGGTTGGCACCAGCACGCACACGTCGTCGTACTCGCCCATCGTGGCCCACTACGCCAAGGCTCCGGAAAAAGTTGTGTGGTCGCCGTCACACGACGAAACCCGTTTGTGCGCCGGTCGGCAACCACAGGACAGTGACAGACGACAGCCCCGTCGACGCCGACGCCTTCTACGACGCACTGGAGGCGGTCGGCCGCCCGATCCTCACCGCGACGAGGTACGCCCGCGTCTACGACACCTCCCGCGACGAAGCGGTCGACCGACTCGAGGAACTCGCGACTGCGGGGGCAATCGAGCGGTTCGACGCCTCGGCCGACCCGGTGGTGTGGTACCCCGCCGAGTGGCGCCGCCTGACCGACCGCGAACGGGTGATTCTCTTCCCCGGGCGCCGCCAGATCGTCGTCGACGACCCCGAACAGTTCACGCGCGCACAGCTCTCGCAGTTCGCCAGCCTGGTCGATACGACCGCCGCCGGCGCCTACCTCTACGAGATCGACCGCGCCGACGTCTGGCAGGCACCCTACGACAGCTTCGAGGACCTGCTCGGGACGGTCCGGTCGGTCCTGCCCGAGCGCTCGGAGCACCTGGAATCGTGGATGGAAGAGCAGTACAAGCGGGCGAACCAGTTCACCCTGCGCACCCACGAGGACGGCTACGTCGTGCTGGCGGCGGAGACGCCCGAACTGATGGGCAACGTCGCCAGGGAACGCCTCGACGACGGACAGTTGCGGGCACCGATCTCCGAGACCGAGAGCTGGGTCGCCGAAGAAGCCGTGGCGGAGGTCAAACGCGTTCTCTACGAGGCTGGCTATCCCGTCAGGGACGAGCGTGACCTCGAGACGGGCGAGGACCTGCCCGTCGAGTTGGACCTGGAGTTGCGACCCTACCAGGCCGAGTGGGTCTCCCGGTTTCTCGAGACGAACTCGGGCGTGCTCGTGGGTCCGCCGGGCAGCGGCAAGACCGTCGCCGCCATGGCCATCCTCGCCGAAATCGAGGGCGAGACACTGATCCTCGTGCCCGGCCGCGAACTCGCCCGCCAGTGGCACGAGGAACTGCTCGCCCACACGACGCTGACCGAAGAGCAGGTCGGCGAGTATCACGGCGGCCAGAAACAGGTCCGCCCCGTCACCATCGCTACCTACAGCATCGCCGGGATGGACCGCCACCGGCAGCTGTTCGACTCCCGGGAGTGGGGGCTGCTCGTCTACGACGAGTGCCTGACGGGCGATACCGTCGTCGAGACGCCCGATGGACGTTCGACCTTCGATGAGTTTGACGAGCAATACAACTTCGAGGACGGGTGGAACTCGGGAATCGACGAAGAGGTGCGAACGTACGTCCCCGGCGATGGTCCGGCGTGGACGGCTGTTACGGGCGTGTACAAAACCGAATCCCCGGTGGAGCGGATCGAGACGACCACCGGCCACACAGTGACCGCGACGGAATCACACACACATCTGGTCTTCGACCCCGACACCTGCGAGGTTCACGAACAGCGCGGTATCTCTGAAGGCGACTTCCTTGTGATGCCCCTCCCGGCACCGAGCGAGTCCGCCCGCGAGAACACCGGCTCGCCACGAGCCGAACTACTCGGTTGGTTCATCGGGGACGGCCACTTGAACGAGTACGACGACATCAAGTTCTCGTTCGGACACAACACGGCCGAACAGATTGGCATCCTCACGGACCTGTGTGATCTACTGGATGTCGGATACTCGACGTTCGAAAACAAGAGGGGAGACGTAACGTTGTGGGTACCGAAGCTCCGCGAACCGCTCGGATGGGAGGGCGAACGCGGCGACAAAACGACGACGGTATCGGTTCCAGACGACGTGTTCGACTGGTCCGACGAAGACATCGGGGCGCTGCTCCGCGGTCTGTTCGATGCCGAGGGCTCTGTCGGCATGGGTGGTCGAATCCAGTTCAACACCACATCTCCGGCGTTGGCGGATGATGTCACGCTACTTTTCCGTCGGCTCGGAATCCTGTCCCGACGGTTCGAAATCGAGCGTGAAGACGACGACCACAATACCGTATATCGATTGACAATCCCAACCTACTACAACGACCGATTCGCGGAGTGCGTCGGGTTCAGGCTCGCCCACAAACGTGAACGCGTCGAGCCGGGTGGCTCTCCGGCGACTGGCCTGCCCATCGGACCGTATCTCCGCGATCTGAAGCAGGATACTGGACTGACGAACGAGGAAATTGCGGCGTTCGCTGGCGTCTCTCAAACGACCATCAGCGACGTCATCCGCGGGTCATATCGACTCGGACAGCCCCGGATTCACGCGCTTGCGGACGGACTCTCGAACGCGGCTGATGTCTCCTATGACGACCCAACAACTGCAAAGCAGTCGGCAGGTATCACCTATGCTACTCTCGGCGACGAGATGGAGGTGGCTACGGCGACCGCTGTCCGGCGCCTTGAACGTGGGGCCGAATCCGTGTCCACGGCCGTCGATGCAATCGTAGAACGCCGACAGACGGCGATGAGAGACCATTCGGAACGGCTCCGTGAGCTGTCCGGGCTGTGTTTCTTGGAGGTCTCCGAGGTGAACGTGGCTGGAACAGAAGCCGTGTACGACTTCGAAACAGAAGCGCACACGTTTGTCGCCGACGGCTTCCTCACGCACAACTGCCACCACATCCCCAGCCCCATTTATCGACGCTCCGCCGACCTGCAGACCCGCCACCGCCTCGGGTTGTCCTCGACGCCGGTCCGCGGGGACGACCGCGAGGAGGAGATCTTCACGCTCGTGGGCCCGCCCATCGGGACCGACTGGGACGCGCTCTTCGAGGCGGGGTTCGTCGCGGAGCCGACCGTCGACATCCTCTACGTCCCCTGGGGAACCGAGGCGGCCAGAAACGAGTACGTCAGCGCCGAGGGCCACGAGCGACGCCAGCTCGCGGCGGCGAACCCGGCGAAAGCCGACGAACTGGAGCGCCTGCTTCGGCGCCATCCCGAGGAGAAGGCGCTGGTGTTCGTGGACTACCTCGACCAGGGGCGGGCCTACGCCGACCGGCTGGACGTCCCCTTCGTCAGCGGCGAGACGCCACACCACCGCCGCGAGAAGTTGTTCGAGCAGTTCCGGGAGGGAACCCTCTCGACGCTGGTCGTCTCCCGGGTCGGTGACGAGGGGCTGGACCTCCCGAGTGCCGAACTCGCGATCGTCGCCTCCGGACTGGGCGGGTCTCGCCGGCAGGGCGCACAGCGGGCCGGCCGGACGATGCGCCCGACCGGACGGGCGCGGATGTACGTCCTCGCGACGCGGGGCACCCGCGAGGAGGAGTTCGCCCGCCAGCGGTCGCGCCACCTCGCCGAGAAGGGCGTCCGGGTCACCGAACGGGACGCCGAGACCGTCGACGAGTCGGCCTGAACGCTCATACGGATTGCTGTAGTTCATTACATGATCGACCGCAGTACAGCGTGCGGTCGACCGAGAAAATAGCTACAGCAATCCGTATCAGGGCGCCTGTCTGTCGGGGAGCGGCCCGTCGTACTCCGGTGGCACGTAGGGACACAGCGGGTCGCTCGCCAGCGGGTCGCCAGTGGTCGCGTAGGCGCGCGAACGGCTGCCGCCACAGACCTCTCTGAAGGGGCAGGCGCCACACTTGCCCCGTAACTGGTCGCGGTCGCGCAGTCGCCGGAACAACTCGGAGTCCCGGTAGATGTCGACGACGCTCGTCTCGCGGACGTTCCCCGCCGATTCCGGGAGGAAGCCGGAGGGGTACACGTCGCCGACGTGGCTGACGAACGCGAAGCCGTCACCCGTGACGATGCCGCCGCGCCCGGCGCCGGTGGCGTCCTCGGCCCGTTGCTGCTGGACCACGCGCCGGTAGTGGGGCGCCTCGGTCGTCTTGATCGCGAAGCGGGCCCCGGACTCGACGTCGGCCAGCCAGGCCATCACCTCGTCGGAGCGCTCCGGGCTGACGGGTTCGAGGACGCGCACACGAGAGGTCACACGCCTGGGTGAGTTCCCAGACGAGCACGAACGGCCGGCGGTCCGTCTCGACGCCTCGCATCCGTCACTCGACGACGACCGCTCCCTTCATGCCCACGGCCTTGTGGGGCGTGCAGTTGTAGAGGACGTCGCCGCTCTCGTCGAAGGCCCGCTCGAAGGTGAACCCTTTCTCGTCGGTGAGTTCGCTCTCGAATGACCCGTCCTCGTCGGCGACGTTGTGCGAGCCGCCCTCGCCGGTCCACTCCCAGACGACCGTCGTGCCGGCGTCGACCCGGACGGCGGCAGGCCCGAACCCGAAGTTGCCGCCGTTGGCCTCGACGCCGACGTCGACTGTCACCTCGCTCTGGCCGGTCGCGTCCGCCAGCGAGCCGTCGAAGTTGTCGACGTCCTCCAGGTAGGAAGACACGTCGTCCGGGACGCCGCCGCCATCGGACCCGCCGCCGTCGCTACCGTCATCGCTTCCGTCATCGCTACCGTCACTACTTCCGCCGTCACTGCCATCGCTGTCGCTACTGCCGGAGTCTCCATCGCCCGACCCGCCGTCGCCACCGCCGTCGCCGCCACAGCCGGCGAGCGCGCCGGCGACCGCGAGCGTTCCGATACCTTGCAGCACTGTGCGTCTGTCGACGTCTGTTTTCGCGTTCATGGTGTTCTCCGTGTTGAGGTTCGTGAGATACCGAGAAAAGGGAACAGCGCGTTCCCAGGGGCTGAGAAACCGGCTCATCGTCGCGTCACCTCCCCGCGAATCGAACTTGCCAGGAGATAGAGGTAGCCGACCGCACCGACCACGAGGAACCGTCTCGCCCACCGGGACACTGTTGCCGTGCTCACGTTCTGGCCTCCTCTCGCCCGCGCCGGCGGTGATGCCACCGCCTACTCGGTATTTTCGTCGCGCCGTCGCTGCATATTTTCCCGAACATGTTCGCCCAACGCTGCGCCACCAGTCTATCGTTGCTCCCCGTCAGCGTCGGTCGTCTGTCCGCGCGGGGGCCGGGAGAACGGTCAGTCGATGTCGACTCGCACGGGACCGTCCGAACTCTCACCGTCGTCGGCCTCGGTATCGATGTCGGCTTCACCGGCCGAACCGCCGGGGGCGTCTTCGTCGTCGACGAGCACAAGGCCCGTCAGGCCGGCCACGAGCAGGCCGACGCCGGCGGCGCGCGTGGCGTCGACGTACCACTCGCGGGGCTGGAGGTTGCCGACGTTCTCGAACCCGAGCCGCCAGCCGGCCGTGACGAGGAGGAGTGCCTTCCGCGGGGCGACGGCCGCGAGCAGTCCCTTCAGAACGAGCGTCCCGTAGCCGAGTTTCAGCGGCCGGTCCAGCCTCATACCCTGCCCTACGGACTCCAGACACCTGAACCATCCGTTACGGGTCGGCGAGTGGCGTCCAGGTCCGACCGTCGCGGCCGACGAACGGTCAGGTCTTTACTCGGCGAGCCCTCCCTCTCGACCATGACGACCATCGACCCCGAAACGCTCCTGCCGAGCGAGCGCATGAAGACGCAGGCCATAGAGGGCGAGGTGACCCAGATCCACCGCGGCCAGCAGTACGCCGACGAGGGCGACAGCTTCGAGATCGATGGGACCTCCTTCGCCGTCGTCGAGGTGACCGAGCGCACGCTGGGGGAGATGACCGACGAGGACGCCCGCGCGGAGGGGGCCCGGGACCTCGATCACTACAGGGAGATCCTCGACCGCGCCCACGAGCACTTCGAGTGGGACGACGACTCGACGGTCGTTCTCCACCGGTTCGAACCGCAGTGATACGGTCGTGCGTAATTCTTCTTGTACCCAAGGGATGACGGTCCTCATGGTCCGAATCACCGATCCCCATAGAGACTGCTGAAATTGGTTACGCACGACCGTATGAGGGCACGCGAGACCGGCGGGGGCGGCCATGACCGAACTGTTTTTGCCCCGTGCCGGTCAATCCTCCGCCGATGGAACTGCTCGTCGTCGGTGCCGGTGCGATGGGGCGGTGGCTCGCGCGCGCCCTGCGGGCGGATGGCCCGCCGTCGCTCGATCTGTCGGTTCTCGACGTCGACGCCGGGGCGGCACGCGAGGCCGCCGACGCGCTCGATGCAGCGACGGTCGACCCCGACACCGACGAGACCTTCGAGGCCGTCTGTTTCGCGGTCCCGATTCCGGCCGCGGGCGAGGCGATTGCGACCTACGGCGGCCAGGCCGAGCGCGCCGTCTTCGACGTGACGGGGACGATGGCCGAGCCCGTCGCGGCAATGGCCCGCCACGCGCCCAACCGCGAGCGGATCAGCCTGCACCCGCTGTTCGCGCCGGAGAACGAACCGGGCAACGTCGCCGTCGTCGCGGATGCCCCGGGCCCGTCCACCGACCGCGTGCGCGAGGCGCTGGCCGCCCGCGGGAACGACCTCTTCGAGACCACACCCGACGAGCACGACGAGGCCATGGAGACCGTCCAGGCGCGCACTCACGCCGCTATCCTCGCGTTCGCGCTAGCGGCCGAGGACGTCCCGGACCGCTTCCAGACGCCCGTCTCGGCGGGGCTGGGGGACCTGGTCGCCCAGGTGACCGGCGGCGAGGCGGGCGTCTACGCCGACGTCCAGGCCGCCTTCGACGGGGCCGAGGACGTCGCGGGCGCGGCCGACCGGATCGCCGCGGCCGACCGCGAGGCCTTCGAGGACCTCTACGACGAGGCCGGGAACTGAGATGCGTCCCGAACAGCGCCAGCAGGTTCGGAACAACGCGAAGTACCTGCGCGAGGTCCGGCCGATCGACCCCGAGGAGATCCACGAGTACGTCGCGGGCCAGCCCCACCCCGCAGCGGTCGCGCAGGTCCTCCGCGACGCGGCCCCGGACCTCGGACTCATCGAGCGCGCGGACGGGACCTTCGTTCCGGCACCCGAGGGACCGGCCGACGTCTCGTTTCACGGCGTCGAGGCGTTCCCGGAGGAGTACACCCGCGTGCTCGAAGACGCACTGGTCGAGCGGTTCGGCCCGGGCTGGCCCGACGGCGAGTCCGGTGACCGGCTCCGGGCGCGGGTCCGCGAACTCAAGGACCGCTACCTGAAGGGCCTCGACGTCGAGTACGACGAGGTCACCGCACTGGGGTATGCGCTCTACCACCTGCCGACGACCTACGCCGAGGCCCAGTACGTGTTCGCCGGCCTCGCGGCAGACGGCGAACTGCCCGCCCGCCCGCGGGTGCTCGACGTGGGTGCGGGCGTCGGCGGCCCGGCGCTGGGGCTGGCCGACCTGCTCCCAGACGACGCGCTCATCGAGTACCACGCCCTCGAACCGAGCGCCGCGGCGCCCCTCCTGGCGGACTTCCTGGCCGAGACCGGCCGGAACGTCCACACGTCGGTCCACCGCGAGACCGCAGAGGCGTTCGACCCCGACGGGGAGTACGACCTCCTCGTCTTCGCGAACGTGCTCTCGGAACTCGACGAACCCGCCGACGTCGCCTCCCGGTACCTCGACGCCCTGACCGCCGACGGAACGGTCGTGGCCATCGCGCCGGCCGACCGGAACACGGCCACGGACCTGCGCGAGGTCGAGCGGACGCTCGAACGCGAGGCCGAGACGACGGTGTACGCACCGACAGTGCGGCTGTGGCCCGGCGAGACGCCCGCGGGGGAGTGCTGGTCGTTCGACGCGAAACCGGACCTGTCGACCCCACCCTTCCAGCGCCGTCTGGACGAGGGCGAGCGCGGTCCTGACCCGAGCGCCTACGAACGACGGGACGACCCACCCGCTGCGGCCGGGGACCGGTCGCCCGGCGACGGCGAGTTCGTCAACGCCGACGTCCAGTACGCCTTCGGACTCTGGCGGCTGGACGACCGGCACCGGATCGAGTACCGCCCGGACCCCGGGCGGACCGCGAAGATGGCCGAGGCAGATTCGTTCGTGACCGAACGGGTGGACCTGGCCGCGGTCAAACTGAGCCACGACCTCTCGGCGGACGGCAACCCCCTCTACCTCGTCGGTGACGGCAGCGAGCGCGTCGACCACTTCGCCGTGCTGACCAGCGAGTCGGCGCTGAACCGCGACCTCGCGGCCGCCGACTACGGCGACGCCCTCCGCTTCGAGAACGCGCTCGTCCTCTGGAACGACGACGAGGGCGCGTACAACGTCGTCGTCGACGGCGAGACGGTCGTCGACAGAGTTCCTGCCTGACCCCGGCGAGACGCGGACGGCACGCTTTTGCGCCCGCCGGTCCGACGGGTGCCATGGACGAACCGGACATCCTGCTGACAAACGACGACGGCATCGAGGCGACGGGATTGCGGACGCTCCGGGACGGACTCTCGGCCGTGGGAAACGTAACGGTGGTCGCACCGGCGGACGACCAGAGCGCGGTCGGGCGCGCGCTCTCGGGGTCGGTGACCGTCCGGGACCACGACCTCGGTTACGTAATTCAGGGCACCCCGGCCGACTGTGTCGTCGCGGGACTGGAAGTGCTAGCTCCCGAGGCGGACCTCGTCGTCGCGGGCTGTAACCGTGGCGCGAACCTCGGCGCGTACAACCTCGGGCGCTCGGGGACGGTCAGCGCCGCCGTCGAGGCGACGTTCTTCGGGGTGCCCGCGATGGCCGTCTCGCTGTACGTGCCGGTCGCCGAGAACACCGCCTACGAGGACGTTGACGTCGGCCGCGAGGAGTACGCAGAGGCGGTCCACGCGGCGCGGTACCTCGCGGAGCATGCCGCCGGCGCCGGCGTGTTCGACGGGGCCGACTACCTGAACGTCAACGCGCCCGTCGCCGGCGAGGCCAGCGGCGAGATGGCTGTCACCCGCCCCTCCCGTGTCCACGAGATGGCCGCCGTCCGCGAGGGCGAGACGGTCTCGCTGGTCGACAACATCTGGGGGATGATGGCCCGCGCCGAGGTCCCCGATCCCGAGGGAACCGACCGGCGCGCCGTCGTCGAGGGGGCGGTGAGCGTCTCGCCGCTGACGGCACCGCACACGACCGAGCGTCACGAGGCACTCGACGGACTGGTCGAAGCATATCCGTCCGGCGGGACGTGAACTCCGGCGACGAACCCGTGACTCCTGGCGGGTCCGCTACTACTCTATACGGACGATTATAAGCGTTTTCCAGGTCGACTGCTCGCTTTCGGGCGGTCAATCCTATAATGACTTACAATCGTCCGTATACCTGTGAGGTTGTGCGGATCGGGACTGTTTCATAAACACTCACGCTACGCGTTGTAGTCGATCCAGTCACAGAACGCGTCGAAGTCGTTTGCCCCTGCGCGATCAGCAATGTCCCGTAGCGTTCCGGTCTTGAGTTCGTCATGGAGGGGGACTGTCACCTGCCGTCTGTCATCTTCGTTCGTCGGGTGCTCGTAGTAGAGTTGGGCGTGGTCGCCGACCGTCCGCCGCCATTCAAACCCACCGACGTTTACCAGCACCTTCACGACCTCAATTCCAGAGAAGGTTCGCCGACCCATCTATCGCATGAAATCCGGCGGTTCCTCGTCACCAGTGGTGTTGTCCTCCGGATCGATCCCGATCTCTCTGAGTTCTTCGTCGGTCGGCTCGCGTCCGACCTCGCCGTTGTGCAACGCGACGGCTTCATCGATGTTTTCCAGCGCTTCCTCCCGAGTCTCGCCCTGGGTCGTCACACCCGTTTCGACGTCGGTAACGATCCAGGTACCGTCTTCCCGCCACATTCGGATCTCGTCCTCACGGTCGGGATCGCCGTCGCGCGTGGAACTCGCCATTATTTGACGATAGGGCCGACTTCGCTGATAAGGTTTCGGCCCGCGCCCTCCCGCGTGCGGGTCTCCTCTCGACCCGGCGATGGAACGGCAAAGATAGCGGCCTATCGGTTCTCCCGCTGTTCGACCTTGTTCAGTTCGATGAGCAGTCGGAAGATGGCCTTCACGAGGTTGGGTTCGACGCCGAACTGGTCGGCGTTCTCGCCGGCCCGGTCGATCACTTCCTGTTCCTGCTGTTCGTCGGTGGTCGGCAGCCCCTGCTCGACCTTGACCTGGGCGATGGTGTCGGCGACGTAGGTGCGCCGGGCGATGAGGTCGACGATCTCGCGGTCGATGTCGCGTATCTCGCG
Source organism: uncultured Halobacteriales archaeon (assembly GCA_964623935.1). Taxonomy (GTDB): domain Archaea; phylum Halobacteriota; class Halobacteria; order Halobacteriales; family Haloarculaceae; genus SW-9-67-25. The sequence continues at coordinate 12,199 of CAZUWC010000001.1, read as the reverse complement.
GCGCAACTCCTGCAGGGACATCTCCTCCGGGTCGGTGGCGTCGTCGCTGTCGCTCATGTGATTCGTGCTCCCTCCGTCTGTGTCGCTGTCAGCCACGTCGTCCCCTCGCGGGCCGCCCAGCGCTCCCTGACCGCCGCGAGCGCCTCGGGATCGCCGACGGCCGTGAAACTCGGCCCGGTCCCCGACAGCGAGACGCCCCTCGCGTCGTCCATGGCCTCCACCAGCGGGTCCGCCGAGAAGCCGAGCGCGGCACAGAACGCCAGGCCGTTGACCGTCATCGCGCGCTCGTAGGCACCCTCCAGCGCGAGGTCGGCGACCAGGTCCGCCATCGGCGCGACCTGCCGGCACCGCTCGACGTCCGCGTCGGCGCTGAACGAGCGCTCGGGGGGCGCGTAGACGAGGACATCCCAGTCGACGGCCTCGCGTGCGAGCAGTTCGTCGGCCGTGTTGTCCGTCACCGTCACGCCCCCGAGCATGCTCGCGCTCGCGTCGTCGAACGCCCCCGTGACCGTGACGCCCACGTCACGTGCGACCTCGACACCGAGGCGGGCCGCTTCCTCTCGCGACATCGCGTCCCGGGCGTCCAGCGCCTCAAGCGTCGCCAGCACCGTCGCGTTCGCTGCCGCACTCGACGACTTCAGCCCCGAGGCCATGGGCACGTCGCTCTCGGTCCGGACCGTGCCGCCCTGCCCGTCGCCGAACCGCTCGACGACCGCCGCGACGCACCGCTCGATCAGGGCCGTATCCGCGTCGGGGTCCTCGGCGACAGACCCCTCGACGGTCCCGGAGTCGTCGAGCGTGACAGAGGCACGCGTGTACTCCTCGATGGCGAACGCGCTGCCCGTGCCGGTCGCGAGCGCGTTCAGGACGGTCCCCGCGGCGGGGGCCCGCGCGTTGCCTTCCATTCGTCTCACTCTCCCGGACGGCCGCACTTACCTGTGGTGTTTTTTGCTGGGCGGGTGTAATGGCCGGATATGGATTCTCGCTCCGAGGTTCCGCCGGACACGCTGCCGGTCGACCTCACCACGGAGGGCGTCGAGGTCACCTACCAGGACGGCCGCCGCGTCTTCTACCGTGGTGTCCCGACGAAGGCAGCCGGGTCGGTCACGACCGCGCCCGGGAAGGACGTCCACGTGCTCGTCACGGACGCCGACGAGCAGCGGGGGGTGCTGGTCTACGTCAACGAACGCAAGACTGAGGACGAAATCCTCGAAGAGACGGGCGTCGGGCGCGTCCTGCTGGACCGTGAGGAGGAGACGTCGGTGTTTCCGGGGGTGACGGTCCGCGAAGGCCAGTTGCGCATCGAGATCGAGACGGACCCGGCCGTGGTCGATGGCCGCGTCTTCGTCTTCGAGGAGGACGAAATGGGGGAACGGTCGTTCGAAGTCGTCGCCGAGGAGGGTGCCGAGTCGACGGAAGAATCCAACGGGGTCGACGATGCGGCCGGGGACGAGGACTGACCGGACCGAACGCGGGGCCGGGGTGGCCGGTCACTGGATGTAGGAGGGGTCCTGGTCCTCGGCGTCGCAGTTGCGTTCGTGCTGTCGGGCGTCCTCTTCGGAGTCGAACATGAGCCCGCAGGTCTCGCACTCGTACCACGTCATGTCGTCGCGTGTGGTTTGCGTCACCATACGTGAGAGTGGGTCGTCGGACAGTATATGCGTTTATCCTCTCTGCCTCCCAACAGGGAAGCATGACAGCCGACGGGGTCGAGGAGTTGCGCGTCGAGGGAGCACGCAAACGGGACGCCGGCCGGGGTATCGCGCGTCTCCCGGGTCACGTCCAGAGCGACCTCGGCGTGTTGAGCGGCGACCCCGTCATCGTCGAGGGGGACCGGCTCACCGTGGCGAAGGTCTGGCCCGGCGAGGACGACGGCGATGTGATCCGCATCGACGCCGACACCCGCGCCAGCGCGGGCACCTCCATCGGCGAGACGGTGCGAGTCAGGCGCGCGAGCGTCGAGGACGCGGCCACCGTGACCCTCCAGCCCGCGGACGAACACACCGACGGCGGCGTGGGCGAGGCCGTTCTGGGCCACCAGCTCAGGGAGAGCATCGTCCGCGTGGGCAAGCGCGTCCACATCGAGGGCCACGGGACCTACGTCGTCACCGACACCCGGCCGGCGGGCTCGGTAAAGGTGACCACGGGCACCGATGTGGCGCTCGACCCGTCGGTGGCAGACAGGGAGACGGGACCCCGACCCGGCGAGGCCGAGGGCGAGGAGCAAGCGACCGAAACGGGCGCGACCTACGAGGACATCGGCGGCCTCGACGAGGAACTCGACCTCGTCCGGGAGACCATCGAGTTGCCCCTCTCGGAGCCGGAACTGTTCGCCAGGCTGGGCATCGAGCCACCGAAAGGTGTCCTGCTGTACGGGCCGCCCGGCACCGGCAAGACGCTGATCGCCCGCGCGGTGGCCAACGAGGTCGACGCCTACTTCGAGGCCATCTCGGGGCCGGAGGTCGTCTCGAAGTACAAGGGCGAGAGCGAACAGCGCCTCCGGGAGGCCTTCGAGCGGGCCGCCGAGAACGCGCCGGCCATCCTCTTTCTCGACGAGATCGACTCCATCGCGGGTGCCCGCGACGAGGAGGCCGACATGGAGAACCGCGTCGTCGCACAGTTGTTGACGCTGATGGACGGGCTCGAACAGCGCGAGGAGGTAATCGTCGTGGGTGCGACCAACCGCGTGGACACGGTCGACCCCGCGTTGCGCCGCGGCGGCCGCTTCGACCGCGAGGTCGAGATCGGCGTCCCCGACGAGACCGGCCGGCGGGAGATACTCGACGTCCACACGCGCAACATGCCCCTGGCCGAGGACGTCGACCTCGACCGGATCGCCGGTAACACCCACGGGTTCGTCGGCGCCGACATCGCCACGCTCGCACGCGAGGCGGGCCTGGCCGCGTTGCGGCGCGACCCCGACGAACTCGCGGTCGGACGGGCGGACTTCGAGGCGGCCCTCGCGAACGTCGACCCCTCCGCGATGCGCGAGTACGTCGCCGAATCACCCACGGAGACCTTCGCGGACGTCGGCGGCCTGGCGCAAGCCAAGGACGAACTCCGCGAGGCCGTCGAGTGGCCACTCCAGTACGGCCCGCTGTTCGACGCGGCAGCGACCGACCCCCCCTCGGGCATCCTCCTGTACGGCCCGCCGGGGACGGGCAAGACGCTGCTCGCGCGGGCGATCGCGGGCGAGACGGGCGTCAACTTCGTCAGCGTCGCCGGGCCGGAGGTGCTGGACCGGTACGTCGGCGAGTCCGAGGAGGCGATCCGCGAACTGTTCGAGCGGGCCCGACAGACCGCGCCGGCGGTGGTCTTCCTCGACGAGGTCGACGCTATCGCCGGCCGGCGCGGTGAGGGACACGAGGTCACCGAGCGGGTGGTCTCGCAGTTGCTCGCGGAACTGGACCGCGCGGCCGACCACCCCTCACTGGTGGTGCTCGCGGCGACCAACCGCAAGGACATCCTCGACCCGGCGCTGCTCCGGCCCGGACGACTGGCGCGCCACGTCGAGGTTCCCGACCCCGACGAACGGGCGCGGCGGGAGATACTCGCGGTCCACACCGGGGACCGACCCCTCGGCGACGACGTCGACCTGGACGCGCTTGCGGCCGCGGCGGCGGGCTACTCGGGCGCGGAGGTCGAGGCACTCGTCCGGGAGGCCTCGCTCCTGGCCATCCGCGAGGTTGCGGAGGGAATCGACCCCGACGAGGCGGGCGAACACACCGATGCGGTCGAGGTCCGCGAGGAGCACTTCCAGCGCGCGCTGGAGTGACAGTGGTCGCAAGTTCCGAGAACGACACGCTCCTGGACTGGGAGACGAGGAGGCGGGAAGGTGAGGGGGGTGGTGGCCGTCGCCGGGACCGGGGAGTTGCGAGTGCCGGGCCGTGGGTCGTGGGATCGGGAGGCCGAGCAGTGCCGTTTGCCGGCTGCGACGTGAAAAGCGTCTCGCCGGCACGCGATTGTCGGAGCCAATCACTTATAAAAGTACGGCCGGTGACGTGCCGTGATATCGAGTCTTCCCCGCCAACGAGACGTGCGGACTGCCGTCGTTCGGTTCGGACCGACAGCGACCGCTATTCCTCGCTTTCGGGCTCGTCGTCGCGGGTCGATTCGGGCCGGGAGTCACCTGCCTCCCCCGGCTTCTGGATATCCTCGTCTCCTGGCCCGCCCGTCCACGGCAGCCCGAGACCGGACCGGCGCCGGACGGCCAGCCCGACCGCCAGCGCCGGCAGCCCCAGGAACAGGACGAACGGCGCGAGCCGGACCGAGAACAGGACGAATCCGGAGGCGAGGTTCGCGAGCGTCGCTATCGACCCCTGGAACGCGGAGACGAGCGACGCACGGAACGTGGGGTCCTCGTCCCCGGACGATGACGAGGGTTCGGGTTCGGACAGTTCCACCCGAAGCGTGGCGAACGCGACGCGGTCCTCCAGCGAGCGCTTCTGGGCCTCCAGTTGCTCGATCTCGGACTGGACCGACGAGAGCTGTTCCTCGATGCGGAGCAACTCGCTGGTCGTGTTCGCTTGGTCGTAGAACGACCGCAGTCGGTCCCGGCGCTGCTCGAGGTTGGTCAGTCGCGCCTCCAGATCGACGAGCTGGTCGGTGACGTCCTCGGTCTGTGTCCCCTCGTTCAGCACCGCCCCGCGGTCCCTGGCGTGGGAGAGCACGTCGGAGAACCGGTCGGAGGGCACCCGGACCACCACGTAGCCGGTCGTCCAGGACTCGTTGTCCCGGGTGTGCTGGGTGGATCCCGACCCGCTGACGTAGCCGCCGAGGTTCCGTGCGCGGTCCGCGATAGCCGAGCGCGCAGAGTCGTGGTCGTCGACCCGGAGTTCGACCGTGCCGGTCCTGATTATCTTCCTGTCGACCTGGCGGGGCTGTCCGGAGACGGCGGCCTGCCCGTCGCCGTCGCCACCGCCGGCCGACTGGGCGTCTCCGCCGTCGCCGTCACCGCCGTCGCCCCCGCCACTGTCCCTGCTCTCCGAGAGTGCCTCGCCGCCACCATCCCCGCCCGCCTGGGCGGCGTCGCCACCGGTGCCGCCGAACGACGCACAGCCAGCCAGGACGACGAGCACCGCGACAGCGACCGTCAGGAGCGTCCGTTTCCGTGTCATGTCGTCCCGACCGACGCACGGCCGGGAAAAAGGGGTGGCGTAGACTAAGACACTCATTTGAGTCACGGACGGAACGGGGACGCTACGCCTGCCGGTCCTCGAGGGCGGGGAACTCCGCGCGACGGTCGGCAACCCGGTCGGGGGCGACGTCGGCGGTCACGAGCGCCGGGTCGTCGCCAGCCGCCGCGAGGCGCGTTCCCCAGGGGTCGTAGACCGCAGACCGCCCGAGCAGGGTGGCGTCCTCTAACGCGCCGACGCCGTTGACCGCGGCGACGTACATGAGGTTCTCGACGGCGCGGGCACGCGGGAACAACTGCCAGTGCTCGACGCGCGGGTACGGCCACGCGCTGGGCACCAGCGTCAGCGTGACGCCCGCGTCCACGAAGTCCCGGTACAGTTCCGGGAAGCGCAGGTCGTAACAGGTCGTCACGCCGACGGTGAACCCCTCGAAGTCGACGGTCGGGAGCGACTCGCCGGGCGTCAGCAGGTCCTGCTCGGCCGAGCCGTAGCCAAAGAGGTGTCGCTTGCGGTAGACGGCCCGCTGGTCGCCCGAGCGGTCGAGGAAGACGGCAGCGTTGGCGTACCCCTCCGCTGCTGGCGTCTCGTAGCCGGCCCGGCGGGAGGCCGCGAGGTCCTCGACGATACTCCCGGCGAGGACGGCCACGTCGTGTTCGTCCGCGACCGCACGCATCCGGGAGAGGGTCGGCCCGTCGAGGGGTTCGGCCGCCCGGGGGTAGCTGTCGAACGCGAAGTAGCCCACGTTGAAGATTTCGGGCAGGGCGACGAGGTCGGCGCCGTCCGCTGCGGCCTCGGCGACCAGTTCGACCGCGCTGTCGACGTTGCGCTCGACTGCACCGGCTTCCACGTCGAACTGGGCGAGAGCGAGGCGCATCAGTAGGGGATGTCGAGGTCCTCGTAGATGGCGGTTTCGAGGTTGTCGAACTCCCGTTCCATGTTCCGCTTGAAGAACCGCTCGACGCCGGGGACCGTGCCGTCGACGACGAAGCGGTTCGTCAGCCGGGTGTCGTTCTCGACGGCCTCGAGTTCGTGTTCGCCGACGACGCGCATCACCTTCGAGCGGCCGACGAACTCGACGTACTCCGGCGGGACACGCTCTGTCTCCTCGGTGTCGACGCGGATGCTGCGGTCGACGAGCGGGATGGGAAGACGGAGATGCCAGACGGCGTGGCCGTCCTCGGCAGTCTCGAAGTCCGAGACGACGCTGATCGGGCGGGCGCGCTTCTCGGCGTCGTCGATGAACGCCCAGACGTCTTCGCGTGGCGCGGGGACGACCACGACGCGCTCGACGCGGACGGTCATCGAACGCCGTCAGCTCCGCGTGACCCGCCAGGTCGTCGACCGCGCGCGACCCCACTTCTCGATTTCGACGTCCTCGGAGTGCTCGGCGAGTTTGGGGAGGCGCGCACCGACCTGCTTGGAGGTCAGCCCGAGCTGTGTGGCGATGTTCTTCGCCCGGAAGTAACCCTCGCCACGCGTGACGCGCTCGCGGAGGTATTCGAGAATGCGACGGTCCTCCTCGCTGAGGTCTGTCATCACCCACAGTTGGTGCTTCACCTTCTTAACGGTTTGTCCAAACGACTGCGGTCACTCACCGAACAGGTGGAACGCTGCAACGGCGAGCCCGGCAGCCAGTAGCGTCACCGCAAGCGCGATTCCCGAGAGAACCTGCATCCCGTGGTCGTCCTGGATGACCGCGACGTAGGACGTGCCGAACATCGCCAGTGCCCCGAGCAGCGCCACGAGCCCGAACACCAGCGAGAGCCCGACGCCCGTATCGCTCGCGCGCGCAGTGTCAGCCATACCTGTGTGTTCCCGGGTCCGATACTTAACGGTTGCCAGCCGCGCCCACCAGCTAGCTGATGGCGATGCGGTCGGACTCCTCGTTCAGCGAGAGGTTCGTCGCGATTTCGGCGTTCCGGACGGCGTACTGTGCGGTCTGCTGGAGGCTGACCAGGACCTCCCTGACCTGGAGGAGGCGGTCGTTGTCCATCTCGGGGAGGTCCGCGAGAATCTCCTGTTCGCGGTCCTCGATCTGGGCGAACATCTCTCTGACCTCGATGGTGGTATCGAAGTCCCGCTCGACGGCGGCCTCGACGGCCAGTTCGGTCATCTCGTCGACCTGGTCTGTGAACTCCCGGATGCGCCGCATCGTCGCCGAATCGACGTTGAGGGAGTTCTCCTCGGCCTCGAGTGCGATCTCGGCGATGTCCTCCGCGTTGTCGGCGGTGAGTTCGAGGTTCTTCGCGATCGACCGGTAGCCCACCAGGGGGAAGCCGTCGTCGAGGCCCACGGCGCGCGCGAGGTTGGGGTTCTGGAAGGCCGTAAACGTCAGCCGCAACAGGAGGACGAAGATCTTGTTGGCCTGGCGCTCGCGGTTGAGCGCCCGCTGGGCCAGGTCCGGGTTGCCGTGAGCCAGCGCCTTGACCGCCTCGTTGCGCATCGTCGAGCCAGTCGACTCGAGGCGTTCGAGCAGATTGTCGAGCGTGAAATCCTCCGGGTCGACCGAACACCTGATGGCGATGCTGTCGGGCGTCTCCTCGATGACACCCAGGCCCATCAGTTGTGTCTCGGCGTTGTAGACCGCGTTGATGTGTGAACTCTCCAGGGTCTCGCCATCGGCAGCCTCGACGTGGATGATCCGCCGGCCGAGGACGTACTCGCCGACGATGGCTCGCTCGACGGCGTCGGCGCCAAAGCCCGTCGCGCCGATGACCGCCTCTGACTCTTCTGTCGTCACCGACTCGGGCATCACCGTCAGCGCGCCCTTGTCGCCGACGCGCAACGACACCTCGTCGCCCTTCTCGACGTCGTTGGCGTGGGCCCACTCCGCCGGGAGCGTCATCGCCAGTGTCGACGGCCCCAGCCGCTGGACCTTTCTCGTTTCCATACCTCCGTTCTGACCACGGATATACCTTAATCTTGTGTTAATGTCCTAAATGCCTGCTCGAAATATCAAAGGTAGTGGGTAGACAGCGGCAACCATCAGTCAGACGACTTCGACCAGGCGCTTCTCGACGCGGCCGACGCGGACGCGCAGCCAGCCACGGAGTCGCTCGTCCAGGTCGGGGTCGCCAGTGTCGACGCGCAACACGCCCGTCGTGTCGAGTTTGCGCCGCGAGGCCACCACTTCGATATCCGACTTGCGGATGACCGCGGGCGAGATCTGCTGATTGCCCCTGCCCAAAATGAACCCCTGCCCGCCGATGGGCGAGACGACGACCGTATTGCGATCACCCAGCGCGCCGAGGATGTCCGATTCGGCACCGTCCCGGACGAGGACGTCGCCGTCCCGCCAGACGTCCACACCGAGGGGCGTGCCGTCGAACCCCAGTTCCGCCTCGATCGCGCCGACGGTGCTGCCCGGCCCGAACACGTACGTCCGGCCGTCCTCGACCGACGCGGCGAATCCCTGGGCGATACCCCCGACGCTGCCGCCGCCGAGTTGCTTGCTCGACTGGCGGCGGTCGTCGACCGGGACGCGAGCGATGGCCCGCAGTTCGGTCCGGACCGCACCCTCGCGGTAGTCGTCCTCGTCGATGTCGTTGACCTCGGCCTCCTCGACGCGGTCGAAGGTGGCCGCGACTTCGCCCGCGGCGCGTGGCGTGACGCCGAACACCGCCGAGTACACTTTCACGCCCGCGGGCACGCCGAAGATGGGCGTCTCGGCGTCGAGGTCCTCGAGCGTCTCGGCGACGTCGACCGCGGTGCCGTCCCCGCCGACGAACAGAATGAGGTCGACGCCCCGCTCGACGAACGCGCGGACCGCCGCGCGGGTGTCCGCCGGGGACGTTTCGCCGATGTCGCCCTCACCCGCCGGGTGTCCAGCCACCTCCGGGTCGAACCCGGCCTCGCGGGCCTGGTCTTCGCCCATGGAGCCGCCGTAGGTCACCAGTTCGACCGCCTCGCCGGCCTCCCGGAGGGCAGCGAGTGCGTCCCGGGCCCGGTCCGGCGCACGGGGGTCGGCGCCACGTTCGATGGCCTCCTCGACCTTGCCGTCGGTGCCCTTGAGGCCCACGCGCCCGCCCATGCCGGCGATGGGATTGACCACGACGCCCATCCGTCGCATACCTGCCTTTCGGCCGGGCGGCGCAAAAGCCGACCGGAACAACTTAAGTCGCGGCCGGACCAAGCCGGCCACATGAGCGCACTGTTGCAGGCCACCGTCAACGAAGGCGTCGTCGCGGCGTCGGGCTGGGTTGTCGGCCTCGGTGGCCTCCTGTTGACGGCGCTGTGGCTCCAGTATCTCTACCGGTAGCGGTCACTCGGCCGTCTCGACCCGGTCGCGGAGCCACCCTGTAGCGTTCTCGACGGCCCCGCGGTCGGTGCCGTAGATTTTCACCCGCACGGTCTCGCCGGGGTAGCTGCCCACGCGCACGTCGAACCGCTCGCGGAGTTCGGCAAACCGGTCGATGAGCGCGCTCTCTGGTTCGTCGACCTCCATCGTCTCGACGTAGCGCTGCTGGCCGGCGAAGTCCCCGGCCACGTGCTCGAACATCGCCTCCATCTCCGCCGGCACGCCGGGCAGAACGTAAATGTTCTCGACGACACACCCCGGGGCGACGCCCTCGGGGTTGGGGAGCATCTCCGCGGCCTCCGGGATGTCGGCGGTCCCCTCCGCGAGGTCGTCGCGGGTGTAGCCACCCTCCTCCTCGAGCCAGCGGAGCGCCTCGGGGTCCTCGCGGACCTGGCTGCCCACGGCAGCGGCGACGCCCTCCATCGTCAGGTCGTCGTGGGTCGGGCCGAGCCCGCCAGTGACGAGGACCGCGTCGTAGTCGGCGCGGTACTCGTTGACCACCTGGGCGATGTCGGCCACCCGGTCTGGCACGACCGTCACGCGTTCGACGTCGACGCCGCGCTCTCTCAGCTGGCGGCCCAGCCACGCGGCGTTCGTGTTGACGGTGTCGCCGGCGAGCAACTCGTCGCCGACGCACACCAGCGCGACGCGCATACCTGATCGTACGGCCCGACCGGTAAAACCTCTCTGCCCGGGCCCGGGAGAATGCCTGTCACCGCCCTCGTGGCTATCTCATTCCCGGCGGCGGGCCGTCGTCGCCGATGTCGTCGTCCTCGTACTCGATGTCGTCACCCATCGCCTTGCGGCGTTCCTCCAGGGTCCGAATCTGGTAGAGATAGTAGACGGCGCCGCCGCCGCCGGCGACGATGACGATGATAGCCAGCCCGCCAAAGAGCAGCAGGTCGCGCTGGAGGTAGTACCGCACCGACAGCGTGCCGTCCGAGAGGTCGGGCCACCGGATCGTCATGCGATCGCCGGTGACGGCCGTCGAGTACCCGCCGGGACTGGCCTGCGAGAGCAGCGGCACGCCGATCCGCGTGGACGACGGCAACACCAGTTCGTAGCTACCCTCGACGAAGATTGGCGCCGCGAATCGCTTGCCTGTCCGCCCGGCGGTGTAGGCGACGGTCCCGTTCTCCGTCGGCAGCGAGATGACCGTGTTGTCCCCGGTTCGCGTCGCCGAGAGGTTGCCGTGGGTGGCGTTCACGACGGTCCCGTTCTCGAAGCGAAACTGCAGCGCCTCGACATCGACCGGGCTGTCGGTCCCGAGGCGGTCGCTGCGCCAGACGGTCAGTTCCGTCCGGTTCTGTATCTCGACGACCGTCGTGTAGGAGGACCGCGAGAGGTTGAACGTCGCCGTCGCGTTCGTCTCCCAGTCGTACGACGCCTGGCCGGTCAGGTCCTCCTCGGGAATCTCGGAAGGGCCGCCAAAACAGCCCGCGAGCAGGAGAACGGCCACCAGTGCCAGACCGGCGAGGACGCGTCTGTTCGTCATGGCACCACACACAGCAGTTCCGCAGGGAGGTACTCGCCGATGCTCGACAGCAGCCCCGGCGGGTCGGTCCCCTCGCGACAGACGATGGAGCCCTCGAGCAGGCCGAGTCGCTCGACGGTGACGATGTCCTCGGCGTGGCCCGCTCGGTTGACGGTCGCCCGGATCTCCGAGCGGGTAGCGCTGTTGACGTTGACTCTGCCGGGCCCGCGCGTCCACTCGAAGAGTCGGTCCCGTTCCCCGTCTGCCAGTCTCGGCGGGTCACCGGCGACGAACCGCAGGGGCACGTGCTGGACGAGGCCAAAGCGCGTGCGGACCTGCGTCGGCGACCCCGGGCCGAGTCCCAGCTGGTCGGCCGGCACGTGGACCTCCCGGCCGGCGTCGAGGACGAACCCCTTCTCGTCCCACGATTCGAGGGTGCCGACGGTGACGGTCCCCGCCTCGAGGTGTGGCGTAATCTCGCCCCACCGCTCCCGGAGGAGGTTCCGCGCGGCCGTCGCATCCGGCCCCTCGACGGTCACGGTGGGGAACTCGTCGTCGCGCAGTCCCACTTCGAAGGTGACATCCAGGTCCGCGACGTCGTCGGCGACCATCGACTCCAGCCCCCGGAGGGCGCGCTCGCGGGCGTCGCCGGCGACGTAGACTTTGGTTGCGAGGACGACCATCAGCCCTCGACGTCCGCGGATTCGACGTTGAGTTCGTCACGCAGCGCACCGATGCGCTCGTCCATGGCCTCGATCAGCCGCGTGTTCTCCATGGCCTCCAGCCCGGAGCCACACTCCGGACACTCGAACCCGAACTCCATGGCCTCGCCGAACTCGAAGCGGATGCCGCAGTTCTCACAGAGGTAGAACTCGTGGGTGTGCTCGTAGTCCCGGCGGTCCTCGATGCCGGCGAGCAGGCGGTGCATCTCCTCCTCTAACTGTTCGGGAATCTTCTCGTACTCGAAGGTCCAGAGGTAGGTGAGCCACCCCGAGTCCTCGTCGCGCAGGCGCCGGTAGCTGGCGAGGTCGTTCTCGTAGAGGATGAACAGTGCCCGGCGGACGTCGTTGAGTTCCAGCCCCAGTTCCTCGGCGAGTTCCTCGTCGGTCACCTCGCCGTCCGGCGGCGCTGCCGCCACCGGCATCCCCTTCGGCCCGACGAGTTCGTGGAGGTACTTCTGTATGACAGGGTCCTCCAGGAGTTCCTCAAAAGCCATTTGTCGGATAACGGGGTGTCACGAGGTTAAAACCATCGTCATGAAACGGCTCGCTTCGCTCGCCGTTTCCTACCGCT